>CAZRCR010000482.1:0-2796 GCA_964598615.1 uncultured Anaerolinea sp. | reverse complement strand
TGGTGTGGCCGGCTCTGGCGATGTTCATGCAGACTTCTGGAACCCCGCCGACCCGTTCAATACGGTCTATTGCACCATCGGCGCTTCTGCCATATCTTTTGGGGCCCGCAAAGACGGGATCATGATCATGGCCCGCAAGGAAAAGCGCGTTGAGGGCGAAGGCCGCCGTACTTCAAAGCCCTACTACCGGAATGTGTGGATGGGCATCAACCAGTGGATTGACCCTGGCATGAACAGTCAGGATCTGGCAAGCCGGCTGTACGAGATCGGTCGGTCGCCGGAAGCCGAACAAGCACGCATGCTCCCCGGAACGGTGTACCACAGCAGCACGGCCGGAGCATTGCATATTCCTTCGGCTGTTGTTCGCAACCACGCAGAAGCGGAAGCACTGAAAGAGGCTGTCGTTGGCGTGATTCATGCGGCGCAGGCGGATGTCGGTGTACATGCTGGTGAGCAAACTGTTGCTGAAGCAAAAGGTCTGCACCAGATGTCTCTCTTCGAGGCGTTTGAGATGCAGGGAGTATAAGGAGACGGTATATGTATCCTCTTGTGGATCATCCTTTCGAGAATGAGCGTCTGAAGGAAGAACTCGAGGCGATTGCCAATGCGCAAGCGAGAGCAATTGCCCAGGGTGGCGTCCTGGTTACTGAATACGATCAGCATTACCTGCCCCAGCTCGAAAAAATCAAGGGCGTCAGGAAGTTGTCGTACTCGCGGTACAGCAGTGGCGACAGCAGCCTGATCTATGGCTGGGAATGCGAATTCGGAGTAATTCAATCGCTGCCCGGCGCTCCCTATGGCGTTGCGGTCGTTATTCCGCACCCTGGCGTTGATCTGCCGGATGTGCTTCGGGATGCAAAAACCTGGAATGTTGGAGAGGCCGTTTTGGATTACAGCACCAGGACCGTGGCAATCCGTGATGGCGAGACCGTGATCACGTTCCCGTCGGTGAATGTTGGCGAAGTGGAATGGAAGTTGCTTCAGGAAATCAACGTCGCCTTGATCGCCCAGAATGCCGGCGTGCTTGTCTGGAAATTGTCCGGAGTAGCCAGCAACCCGGAAATCCAACACATCTATTCTGATGGCAAAGTCCCAATGATCAGAAACGAGCATGCCCAGGGAACGGTAACGGGATATGCCCGAACGAACGAAATGTACAACTCGGTTCTGGTTTATGCCGGCGTGGTTGCGCATAAGACGGCGCTCGAAAGTCTTCATGCCACCCTGCTCCAGAAGAAGTCCCTTTCCCTGGATGGCTCTCCTGTTGTATCGGACAGTCACTTCCGCATGGAGGCTGTTCAAATGCCGGACTTCTCCATGTACCATGCTGCCTTGATCTGTGATGCTGCCATCCCTGGCAAATGGTTGCCGCAGGATGAGAGCGCCTATGCTCTGGTATTCAAGCAACCTGGCCAGGAAGAGAACGCCGAATCCTTGCTCGAAGCGGCAGTACTGAACAGGCTTCGCGAGGTGCTCCCCCATGCCGTCAAAGATGAGTGGGCGCATGAACTGTTTACCCGTGCAAAGCAAAATGGGTTCATCGAGCGTCTCTGGACCAGTGGAGATTGTTTTGCAGGAGCACGCATCCACTTGGAAAAAGACTGGACGGCTGTTCTTGGTGATATGTTGGCGCAAGCCATACTTGTTGTGTAGGAAATCTAATTCAACCACGCGTAAAGCCCCTCGCCCAACAACGAGGGGCTTTACGCGCTAGGAGGTGAAAACTATGAGGCCACCCGCTGTAGAAAAAATGGGGTATTACCCAACGTCCCAAGATGTGATCGAACGCCTGCGGACGTGGTTCGTTCCCGCTGACACTGGCCGCCTGCTTGACTCCTGCTGTGGCGAGGGGTCGGCGGCGGGAGCCTTGGCCAAGGCTCTGAACTGCGCGAGCTGGGGCGTTGAACTCTCCCCGGTTCGTGCCCAGGTTGCCGAGAAAAACATGGATCTCGTTCTGTGCGCTGCCTGGCAGACCTGCACCCTGACAAACGAATCCATCACGCTGTTGTTCCTCAACCCGCCATATAACTACGACCGGTTTGGCGATCAGCGCCGGCTTGAAACGGAGTTCCTCAAGACCAACACTCCGAAACTTGTGCGCGGCGGGACCCTGGTTTATATCGTCCCGTTGAAGCTTCTGGCCGACGAAACGGTTGCCGCCCTGCTGGTTGGGTACTATGAGAACCTGGCAATTGTGCGCTATCCCGAAACGGTGTACGACCAGGTGATCGTGATGGCTTACCGTCGCCAGCATTACAAAAACCCGTCGAAGGAAGAAATCGCCGAAATTCAAGCATTGTCTAAGGTCGAGCCTCCGATGCTCGAGGCTGTGCCGTCTGCCCGCTACACTCTCCTGCCTGCCCCCGTGAAAGGTGCTGGAGGTGTGGGTATAAAGTTCAGCCGGATGGACTATACGGCTGAGGAGCTGGTAGATGCCACGCTCAAGAAAGGCTTGATGCACTCTCGGACCTGGCTGGATACGATAGATCCGTCCCGCCTGGATGTCAAACTTGACCGTCCAGTAATGCCGCTCAAGAAGGGGCATATCGCCATGCTCATGGCCGCTGGTACGATGGGCATTATGCGCCTGGTTGACGAAAGCGGTCAGCCGATGCTCGTCAAGGGACGGGTTGTAAAAGTCACCGAAAAGGTTGGCACTGAAGAAACCAAAAGCGGCGAACGGATGGATATTCTGCGTGATCGCTACGTGACCACCATCTCAGTCGTGCGGCAAAGCGGCATCGAGGTGATCAAGGATGTTGATAAGCTCTCTGAGTTCATGGCGAAGTACGGAGA
>CAZRCR010000481.1:0-2798 GCA_964598615.1 uncultured Anaerolinea sp. | reverse complement strand
GGCCAGAACCGGTGCGGGCGCAGTTTTCATTGATCGCCATTGCTTACCCGGCTGCGGGACAGGTGCTCCAGGGCGCGGTGACCGTGACCGGTACCAGCGCCATCCCCGACTTTGTATCTTCTGAAGTGTCGTTTGCGTATCCCAATGATCCCACCGGGACCTGGTTCCTGGTCGGCCAATCCGATCAACCGGTCCATTCTGGTACGCTGGCGGTCTGGGATACGACTCTTATCACGGACGGGAATTACATTCTGCGGCTGCGCGTTACTCTGGCTGACGGTACAACCCGTGACATGGTCGTGCCGGACCTGCGGGTGCGCAACTACACCCCGGTGGAGACTGCCACCCTGGCCCCGGTCGCTGCAGCGAACGCTACTCCGCTTCCAACTGCGGCTCCCATCGCCACCCTGTATCCAACACCTACTCCACTTTCGCCCAACTTGGCGGAGGTCACGCCTGCCGAAGTATGGACCAGCCTGCTGTATGGTGGGTTGTCTGTTCTGGTATTGTTCGCTCTGGTGTGGATTTATTTGCGTTTGAGACGGAATTGACCATGACCGAAACCTTCCTGATTGTTGGCCTGGGGAATCCCGGGCGTGAATATCGCGAGACCCGCCATAATATCGGCTTCATGCTGGTCGATCGGCTGGCGGTGAAACTCAATGCCCGTTTTTCGCGCTTGCAGTCCAAGGCGCTGGTGGCAACTGCGACATACAACGAGCGCAAGGTAATTCTTGCCAAGCCGCAGACTTTTATGAACCTGTCCGGCCAATCGGTGCAGGGACTGATGCACTTCTACAAGTTGCCCTTGACCAACCTGTTGGTGGCGCATGATGATCTCGACCTGCCGGTTGGCACGATCCGCATCCGCCCTGATGGCGGGTCGGCGGGGCAGAAGGGCATGGCATCCATCATCGAGCGCCTCGGCACGGATGAGTTCGCTCGGGTCCGGCTGGGCATCGGTCGTCCGCCGGGACAAATGCAGGCTCCCGATTACGTTCTGCAGGATTTCTCAACCGGCGATATGACGGTCATCTCGGAGACCCTCAACCGTGCCGTGGATGCCGCCCTGGAGTTCGTGGTCAATGGGCTGGACAAGGCCATGAATAAGTTCAATGGAATTGTTTCGTAGGGGACGACCTGCGTGTCGTCCCGTGTTCCCGGGCTGAGCGGATATGCGGATCTGCTCCGACAAATGGATGAAAATATGCTCCAATACTTGCGTTATTTTTTTGCACCCGCTTTTTTTATTTGCTTTCCCTTTTTTTTGCGTTGGTTGTTGTCGAAGCCGTCTCTATCCCGGTGGAACTTTAGCCTTATCTGTGCAACGTTTTGGGGATTATTCTTCCTTTGTGCAGTTTGGATCTATGCGCCATCAACTCTTGCTTGGTTTGTTGGCTTGTTTCTGTTTGGTATCAATTTTATCATCTGTATCTTTGGAGCCTACTTCGTTTTCTATCCTAGTTTTCACAAGCCTGGTAATTTGCAAAAAAAGTAGAAATCTTTTTTTTTCGCCTAAAAAATAATGGCGTGTTATGGAATTCCTACTTCAAAAAATACGTTCTTTTTCAGCTTATCAAGCCATACTGACGGCTGTCCAATCTGGCGCTACCCAACCCGGACTGGCCTTGCCGCGCGCCGCGCGTCTGCCGGTGCTGGCGGCCCTGCATGCGGACCTGGGGCAGCCGGTGGTGCTGGTCACCGACCGGGCCGACCATGCTCTGCAATTGCACGACGAGCTCGCTTTCTGGGCACCGGGTGTTTCCCGTTACATCTTCTCCGAACCGAATCCGCTTTTTTACGAGGATGCAGCCTGGGGCAGTACCACCCGGCGCGAACGCCTGCAAACGCTGACCATGCTGGCGCGCTATCACCTGCCGTATGCCGAGAAGCCGTCCATGCCGCCGGTCATTATTGTTTCGGCGCGGGCGCTGATGACGCGCACCCTGCCGCGGCGTGACTTTCTCAAGGCTTCGAAGCAACTCAAGGTCGGGCAGAGCATCCCTCCGAACAGCCTGCTTGCTGACTGGGTTCGTGTTGGCTACCAGCCGGCAGATACGGTCCTCGAGCCGGGGCAGTTCTCGCACCGCGGCGGCCTGCTCGACATCTGGCCGCAGTCTGAACCGGGGCCTGTCCGCCTGGACTTCTTCGGGGACGAGGTGGACACCATCCGCCGCTTCGATCCGGGGTCCCAGCGCACGATCGAGAAGCTGGATTCCGTTCTCGTCACTCCGGCGCGTGAGTTCCTGCTCCCGAATGACGAATTACCGGACGATGATTCCCGTATTTCCGAATTCCACATCCCTTTGCTTCACCAGTTCCCTTCCAGCTTATTGGACTATCTTCCCCAGAAGACGTTGATTCTGGTGGATGACTGGAGCGTTCTCGAGAGTGCGGTCACCGAGATCGAGGAACAGGCGGTCAAGCTGCGCAGCGAATCCATCGCCGAAGGGACCCTGGCCGAAGACTTCCCGGTGCCGTATGTGAGCTGGTCTGAACTTTCCGACAACCTGCAGAACCGGACCTGCCTCGAGCTGGGCCGTTCCACTGCGGATGAAGCCGAAAGTACCGGCAATTCGCTGGCCGCCCATTTCGGTCACATCGAACGTTTTGGCGGGCGGCTCAAGCCCTTCACGGATTATCTCGAAAGCATTATCAGAGATGGAAGCCCTGTGCTTGTTGTTTCCCGTCAGGCTTCCCGGCTCGAGGAATTGTGGACGGAGCTGATGATGGCCGCCGGGTCCGATACGGCCTTCGACGCAACCTCGATTGCCTTCCAGGAAGGCTCTCTTTCCGAA
>CAZRCR010000480.1:0-2800 GCA_964598615.1 uncultured Anaerolinea sp. | reverse complement strand
CCGCTCCGGCGGGCCTGCGTGTCTGCTGCTCGGCCGGGTTCGCCCGGCCTTTTAGACCCGAAAGGAGATCGTATGTTCCGTAAAGCCCTGCCCATCTTGGTCGTTCTGACCCTGGCGCTCAGCGCCTGTTCCTTCCATATCAGTCTGCCCATCACCCAGGAAACCGGCCCCACCCAGACGGATGAGATCAGCCTGTCCGTACCTGCGGATGTGGAAGTGGTGAACCTGTCGCTTTCGTTCGGCGCGGGGACCCTGAAACTGCACCCCGGCACCGACATGCTCGTCGCCGGGACAGCCTCCTATAACGTCGAGGATTTCCAACCCGAGATCACGGTCGAAGATGGTAATGTCAAGATCGAACAGGGCAACTGGAAATTGACCGGCATCCCGGATGTAGGCAAAATCAAGAATGAATGGAACCTGTCGCTGGGCCCCACGCCTATCAACCTGAACATAGAAGCCGGAGCCTACAAGGCCGAATATGACTTCGGCGGACTGGCGCTCACCAACCTGACCGTCAGCGACGGTGCGGCGGAAGCGGAACTGACCTTCTCCTCCCCCAACCTGGCCGAGATGAGCCTGCTCAGTTACTCCACCGGCGCTTCGAACATCAGTCTCACCGGGCTGGGAAATGCCAACTTTTCTGCGATGACCTTTTCGAGCGGAGCAGGCAACTACACACTCGATTTCACCGGCAGCCTGCAGCGTGACGCCAGCGTCAACATCGAAACCGGCGTGAGCAACCTGACCCTGATCATCCCCGAAGGCATCCCGGTACAGATTACTGTGGAAGGCGGCCTGTCCAACATCTCGCACGGCGCCGGGTGGGAAAAGAATAATAACGTCTATACCCAGGCCGGGACTGGCCCGCAGTTGACCATCGTTGTCCAGATGGGAGCCGGGAACCTGACCATCACAAAGTGACCGGCTTCCGGTCCGATTTGCGATACGGAACCCGTTTCCCGATCCTGGAACGGGTTCTTTTTTTATTCTGATAATTCGGAGTAATCGGAGTAAAAGGTCATATTTCGTCCATGACCTCCATCACTTGTCATACAGGCAAGAAACAATATAATACGATGAAATTTGCCCGAATAAAAAAGGAAAGTTCTATGCAGATCACACGCCAAGCCGATTACGCCATCCGCGCCGTCCGTTACCTCTCCCGCCAGGGTGAAAACGAACGCTCCGCCACCAGCACCGTTGCCAAAGAAATGAACATTCCGCCTTCCTTTCTCGCCAAGATCATTTCACAACTTTCCATTGCGGGTCTCCTGCACACTTCACGCGGCGCCCGCGGCGGGGTGACGCTGGCGCGCGACCCCGAGGAGATTTCCCTGCTGGATGTGGTCGAGGCCATCGACGGCCCGATCCTGCTCAACGAATGCGTGGGCGACCCGGGCAATTGCGAATTCTCTGGCGATTGCGCCATGCATCCCATCTGGATCGAAGCCCAGGAAAACCTGATCAAACGTTTGCGCGAGACCACCTTTGCCAGCCTGAAAAATTAAGTACCATCTCCGGATGCCTCCCATAGGGCGGCATCCGGTTCATCCAAACACATTGGGAGGGAAGCCATGAAATCCATGTTCAAGAAAGTCTTTTTGTTTACCCTGTTTTCGCTTGTCATCACACTGGCGTGCACTGTCAGTAGCCTGCCGTTCTCTTTGCCATTCATTTCCACGACAACCCCCACCCCAACCAACACAGCAACGGCCACGCCGACAGCAACCCCAACAGAAACGCCCACGCCTCCGCCGACCGGGGTACAGCTCATAGAGCAAAACGATGGAACAACCCTGGTTGAAGATTACGATAATCAATATAGCCTGGTTCTCCCGGAAAAATGGGTCGTTTTCTCCATCTCGAACGAGGACTTGAGCGAAAGTCTAAATGCCTTTGTAGAGGCGAACCCGGATTTTGCTGATTCGGCAGAAGCGTTCGAATCCCTGGACCCGCAAACGGTCCGGATCGTTGCTCTCTATGCAGACTCGGAACATATTTACCAGGGTTCCGCTCCGAACGTGGTAATCCTAGCTTTCGAAGATGCCACATTGGCTTCCCTGCCCCTGGATTTCATTACGGCCATGATGGAGGATTCGCTTGCCCAGGAAGGGTTTACCGTTTTCCCAACCACTTCCTATTCGGAGGTCAACTCCGACGGTACACAAACAACCATCGTGGATGTGGAAAGTGATATCAATTCCGTGCAAGGCGGCAGCATGACCATCCACGGACGGTACATCTTTTTCCAGTCCAACGGGAAACTGCTCATCGTCAATCTGACAACACCGGACGTATTTACAGATGAGATGATGGCAGTGGCAGAGGCCATCCGGGATTCGGTCACACTCCTGGCGCCATAACGCCCTGTTCTCCAGATGGATCATCCCCTTGCAGTCCATTCTCGGCGCTGCAAGGGGATTTTCATATCCTTCCCTGACAGAGCGGCTTATAATTGGGGAAGATCATTCTTTACCTTCCCAAGGAGAAGTTTCATGTCCGGACCTCGTACCGTCCGCGCCCCGCGCGGGGCACAACTCACCTGCAAGTCATGGCTTACCGAAGCCCCTTACCGCATGATCCAGAACAACCTCGATCCCGAAGTGGCCGAACGCCCGCAGGACCTGGTGGTCTACGGCGGGCGCGGACAGGCTGCCCGCAACTGGGAATCGTTCGACGCCATCCTCGAGTCGCTCAAGAATCTCGAAAATGACGAGACCCTGCTCGTCCAGTCCGGCAAGCCGGTGGTGGTGTTCAAGAGTCATCCCGACGCGCCGCGCGTGCTGATCGCCAACTC
>CAZRCR010000479.1:0-2808 GCA_964598615.1 uncultured Anaerolinea sp. | reverse complement strand
TTCAGGCTTATTATGTCGCCCGTGACAACCTAGGCTCCCGTTTCGGCGAGGGCGGGGTGGGGGCGCTCAATCTGGGTTGGACCATCCAGCAGGTCCCGGAAACCGTTATTGGGACGGCGATTGCCATAGCCTTGCTTCCCACGCTGGCTGAGTTCATCACTGCCGAAAAGTTCGACACATTCCGCGAGACGGTCAACCGGGCGTTGCGCGTCATGCTGGCGTTTTGTCTCCCGGCCGCGGCGTTGTTGGCGGTGGGCGTTCGTCCACTTGTGGCGGGTTTCTTCGGTTACGAAGGAGAGCAGTTGAACCTGGTAACGTGGTGCACATGGGCCTTCCTATTCGGCCTGCTGGGCGATGCTTGGCTGGAGACGGCGGTGCGCTCGTTCTATGCCAACCAGAACACACGCATCCCGGCCATTGCTGCGTTTTGCCAGGTGCTGACGTTCACTCTGCTCGCCTGGCTGTTCTCGGACTGGATTGGCCTGCCGGGTATCCCGCTGGCGGCGGCGCTGGCGTTCTCGGCCCAGGCAATCACCTTGTTGGCGATTCTCAGCCGAAAATTTCCCGGTCTGCTGGATATGCGCGGCACCCTGCCGCGTGCCCTGTTGGCGGCATTGGCGGGCGGTGCGGTCGTGTGGGCGGGCATTCGCTTCCTGCCGCTGTCCAACTTGTTGGCGGCCATCGCTGCTTTGGCCCTGGGATTGGTTGTGGTTATGCCATTCATCTGGAAGGAAGCACGCCTGCTTCTGCGGCTGTAACCCGGCTTATTCAATTGGAGTATAATCACGCCCATGTCTGAAAACGAACTCAACGATACACAACCGAACTCGATCAAAGGCGATACTCAGCCGCAACCGGCTGTGACCGCCCCGCACAAACCGGTCCGCAAGGGGAGGAAAGGAGTGCCGCGCTGGTTGGTGGCACTGATCTTCGTGCTTTTGGTTGCCATTGGCTTGCTCAGCGGTTACGGTTCCGGCATGGCGCAGCGCTATGATGCCAAGGATACGCAGGTTGCCGCACAACTCCAGGACCAATTCATTCGCGGTATGGAAGCGATGGATGTCGGTCAGTACGAACTGGCAAAAACCCACTTTGAAGTGGTTCTATCGGAAGACCCGAATTATCCCGGCATCCAGGCGGCTTATACGGACCTCCTGTTGCGTATGCAGATTTCACCCACGCCTACCGCCTCTGCGACTCCCACCATCACTGTCACCCCTGATCTGCGTGGGGCAGACGCTATCTTCGAGACTGCCAAACAAGCCCTCGCCAACAGCGATTGGGATACGGCCATTGGCAACCTCGACAGCCTGCGCAAGATCGACATGCACTACCGTGCTGCCGAAGTGGATGGCATGTATTACACTGCCCTGCGTATGCGTGGCATGGGCAAGATCCTGACAACGGATTGCTCGGTCGTTAACCTGGAAGGCGGCATTTTTGACCTGACACTGGCCGAACGTTTTGGCCCGCTGGACGGTTATTCTGCTGGCTTTCGTACGGATGCACGTCTCTACCTTGTTGGTGCCAGTTATTGGGATCAGGATTGGGAACAGGCCCAGTATTATTTCTATCAAGTGATGTCATTGGTTCCCAACCTGGCTGACAGTTCCTGTGTCACGGCTACCGAGCGTTGGCGTTATGCCACCATCAAAGTGGCCGAGAAACTGCTGGCGGATGGTGATGTGTGCGGCGCGGAGGAACAATTCAACCAGGCTTTCTCCATTGGCAGTCAGAAGAACGAACAATATTATCCAACTGCCACTGAAGTTTCAGATCAATGCAATGGTGACGATGGCGGTGGCGATGTAACGCCGCCTCCGGATGCTACGCCCACCGAAACCCCCACGGAAACGCCCACAGGCGGATAGAATAGACGAGTGCGACGGTCTCCGTCGCACTCTTGTTTATAAGGAGAAAATGGATACCTATCTCGATCTTGCCCAAAAAGGCAAAAATGACTGGTGGCGTTACCTGCTGGGTTTCCTGCTGATCTTTGCCTTGTGGCAAGTGATTGGTGCGATCCCAACTCTGGTCCTGTTTGCGTTGAATCTGTTGGATGCGAACGTTCTGGTCAGTTTCGTGGTGTTCATGTTCGCTTCCGTATGCTTCCTGGCAGGTATTTTCCTGGCCGTGCGACTTATCCATCAGCGCCGTTTCCTGACACTCATCACCCCGGCGGCGCGCTTTTCGTTCGGACGGTTCTTCCAGGGATTCTTTGTCTGGCTCGTGCTGGTGGGACTGATGGCTGCCGCGGAGGCGTTCCTCCATCCGGGACGCTATGTCTGGACCCTCGACCTGCCGCGCTTCCTCCCGTTCGTTTTTCTGGCCCTGGTGCTGCTACCCATCCAGACCTCAACGGAGGAGTTATTCTTCCGCGGCTACCTCCTGCAGGGACTGGGTCAACTGCGGTTGCGCAACATCTGGCTTTTGAGCTTGATCTCGGGACTGGCCTTTGGCCCTCCGCACCTGCTCAACCCTGAGGCGCAGTCCAACCCGCTCCTGATGCTGGTCTATTACGTTTCGATGGGCGCGGTGATGGCCTATGTCACCCTGCGGGATGGACGGCTGGAACTGGCCCTCGGCTTGCACGCCGCCAATAATCTCTTCTCCGCGTTGTTGGCCAATTACACTGTGACCGTCCTGCCGACCCCCGCACTGTTCACGGTGACGGAACTGGATGCGGTTTATTCGGTCCTGACTGCATTGGCGGGATTGTTGATCTTTGTATTGGTGTTTGCTATTGGGTGGAGGAAGAAAGCCGAGTCATTGTAGGTCAAGTTTTTAGCGTACCCTATAAGCAACCTC
>CAZRCR010000478.1:0-2809 GCA_964598615.1 uncultured Anaerolinea sp. | reverse complement strand
CCACGCTGCCCACCATCATCACGAACTTTGCCCTGCTCCTGATCGGCCTGTGGACCGGTGCCATCATCACGGAAACGGTCTTCCTTTGGCCAGGCCTGGGACGCACGCTCTTCCAGGCAATTGGCTTGTACGATATCCCTGTTATCGTAGGTTCTACGATCATCTATACCTATCTCTTGGCGATCACGGTCTTCCTGCTGGACTTCGTCTATGCCCTGGTTGACCCGCGTGTCAAGGTCGGAGATAGCAACTAAAATCCATACAACAGAGTTAACACAACAAAGAACCGCCTATGCAGGCGGTTCTTTGTTATTCTGTGTGATATGTAATATAGCGATTCCTTTTCCACTTCCAGAATCACGCAAACAATCCACACCTGTTGACTTGAAGCGATTTTTTGCTGGTTGCCCAGAGCATCAATAAGGGTGTTATAGTTCTTGCACAAGTATCGGTTATGAGTATACTCTAGAATTGTTAAGGCATTGTTTCCCAACTGTATGCGTATGATCAAATCACCAAAAGGTATTGATGCATCATGATGAGCATATTTTTAAGCTACAGTCGAAAAGACCAGGAGTGGATGCACAAGATTCGACAAGATCTACAAACAAGAGGGTTACCCATCTGGACAGACGAAACAAATCTCGAAATCGGCACACCCGCGTGGCAAAACTATATCGCCGACGCAATCGAAAAGTCCAGTTGCCTCGTTGTTCTCCTTTCCCCCGACTCGAAACAATCCGAATGGGTGAACAGAGAAATCGGCTACGCGGAAACCTTTAACCTAAAAATATTCCCAGTCTTGATTCGAGGAAATCAAAAAAGTGCTGTGCCAATCTCTTTGATATCCACACAAAGGGTCGATCTCACATCGAGTTATGACGATGGGATTAGAAAACTGACCGATGCAATTACCAGATCCGTTTCCGGCACAGGAAACAGCACTCCGCCAATACAAACAGGTTCTTCCAGTCACAGAAATCCAGTGTCAACTTCGGGCATAAGGACCACGTGGGTTCCCGGAAAAGCGCACCCGCAACACCCGCATGTGGTTGCATCCGACAAAAACGAACAATGGAGTCCGGAAAAAGGATATACCTGGGTTAATCCGGACGATAAGAACGATTTTCGAGTTAAGTGGTTGCCAGGGACAAAGCATCCCCAATATCCTCATGTGATTGCGGCAGAAACAGAGGGCCAGTGGAATGTGGAAACAGGATATACCTGGATAAGTCCTAATGAGAAGAATGATTTCCGTGTCAAATGGTCACCTGGCAAGCCACATCCACAATACCCCCATGTACTAGCTTCCCAAACGGAAGGGCAATGGAACGTGGCCAAAGGATATGCCTGGGTAAATCCCAATGACAAAAACGACTTTAAAGTTAAATGGTCTCCCGGAAAACCTGACCCGGAACATCCTCATGTGGTTGCGGCAGAAACGGAAGGACAATGGAACGTAGAAAAAGGGTATACCTGGATAAACCCTAACAATAAAAACGACCTTGGTGTTAAGTGGTGTCCGGGCAAAGTCGACCCGCAACATCCCCACGTTATCGCCGCCGAAACAGAAGGACAATGGAATGTGGAGAACGGGTATACGTGGGTAAACCCGAATGACAAAAACGATTTCCAGGTCCAGTGGGTTCCTGGGAAGCTGCATAACCAGTATCCCCACGTGATTGCGTCAGAAACAGAAGGACAATGGAATGTGGAGAACGGGTATACGTGGGTAAACCCGGAAGATAAAAATGACCTCAGGGTAAAAAAGGTTTCGTAGAAAGGTTAGTTGACAATGGTTGAGATCAAACGTCCGATTTTCATGTGCGGAGAAAACCCCGGGATGACTCTGTACATTCCGGGCACAGAGCAGGCAGCAGCCATCGCCAGTTATTGGCATTGTACGGATAGCCCGCATGGAGTTGGACATGCCCTGATCTTATGGTTGGCAGAAGGAAGAGTGCCTGTCAGTAAAGGATTTGTTTTGACAGACAATCCCGACCTGTCACAACTGCTGGTTACCAGGTTGACCCGGTATTTACCTGAATTTGAGGATGCTCCCATCGAAAAACTTGACTACCGCCGCGCACATTGCGAGCACACGTTTGCTGGGTCATGCTATCAAGTCATTTGCGAGGCCCCAGACCGGCAAGTCAAGATCGAGTGGCGCAATCCACTGGATCGAAAGCAAATCCTTTGGCCGCGATTTCCAGCCGGTGATGCCGTCTATGATTTGACGACCGTTATTTGTCCCTGTCGAGCTGGTTCGATCTGGATAAATAATAAAGAATTGGACGGGGAAGTAAAAGTGATCCAAAAAACAGACGGAACATTTTCCAGTACGGCTTTTCTGGCTTTTGCCGAAACATGGGTCGGACCCGTGGAAGTATAAAGAACCTGATCAAATGTAAGAGAACCGCCCGGAGCAGGCGGTTCTCTTTTCTGTTGCAGGTGGAAACTAATGATCCGTTATTTCGATACTGCGGGGAACTTGCGTTTGAAATCCCCGTTCAGGCAGGTATCACGGCTCAGTATGTATACCGTGATCCGTACCCGCTTGAACTCTTGAGTCTCCAGCAAGGATGGACAGATTTTCACGAGCCGTCAGTTCCGCCATTGTATCGTTCGTAAAGGTCAGATCCAGGATGTGATGGTGCGGATCGTATTTCGTCATGCGGACACTTTTAAGGACAGCCTTGGTCTCTGCTGACGCGTAAAGGGGCGAGATCCAAAGCAATACGATTGCCCCGATCGTGACAAAAAAGCAGGCACCCGCCACAAAAGCCACGATCAGATTGAAAAAGAGGGT
>CAZRCR010000477.1:0-2813 GCA_964598615.1 uncultured Anaerolinea sp. | reverse complement strand
TCGTCCGGCAGAACCGGCCCGGTATCATGGACCAGAATCTCCCCTACGTCCCGCACCAGACGGGCGCTGACGCGCACTTCCCCACCTTCGGGCATGGCATCATAAGCATTCAAGAGCAGGTTGAGAAAGACTTGCTCCAACTGACTCTCGACAGCCAGAATGGGCGTTAGCTTGGATGAGAAACCTGTCGTAATCCGGATGCCGCGCGCTTGTAATTGCGGAGTAAGGAGATTGATGACACGCCGCCAAATGGATGCCACATCCACTCGCTGCGGTTCGACCGCCCCCGGGCGATAGAAATCCATCATGCGCTGGACAGTGCTCATCAAACGGTCAAGCTCGTGTTTGGCCAGGCTGAGGTACTCCTGTCGCTTCTTTTCGTCGAATTCAGATCGGGTGGCAAGATGCAAGCAGTTCTGCACTGCCTGCAAAGGATTGTTGATCTCGTGAGCAATCGAAGCTGTCAGCCGGCCAGCCGCTGCCATCTTTTCGGCCCGGATAAGCGCCTGTTGTGACTCTTCCACGCGGCGGACATATTCGCGAAGTTCGTCGTAAAGGCTGGCATTTTCCATTGCCACAGTAGCCTGACGCGCCAGCAACAGGAACATTTCCCAATCCACTTCGCGAAAAGCAGGCTGGTCGGCATCGCGCCCGGCAAAGAGTACACCGCGCACGTTGCTGCGCGTCATGGATGCCGTCAGAGCCGAGCTTACCCCAATCTCGGCCAGAGCCGGCTGGAGGTTCGCATCACCCGGCCCAGCAGCGTTAACCCAAAGCGGCATGCCAAGTGCATCGGTACGGCCAACCATTCCGCCTTGTTCGCTACTGACTTCTTCAGGCAGGGTTTTGCCCAGTCCGGTTACAAGTTTCAGGGGTTGATCTTCGGCAACGAAACGATAGAAGCCTGCATTTTCGCAGCGTAGGTGACCTCGAACCGCGTTCAGGACCAGCTCCGCCAGCCGTTCAGGGCGTGTCTCCACCAAAAAAGTCTCGGTGATATCGAACAGCGGACGCAAAGCCTGCATGCGGGCGAAATCGCGTTTTTTCTGGCTGTCGACAAGCGCCTGTTGAACAGCCTGCACAAGTTCGGCCCCGGTCTCGAACGGCTTGAGCATGAGACCATCCACACCCTGGCGAAGGGCCTGAATGGCGGTTTCGACCGTACCGAAACCAGTCATGACAAGGATGGCCGCATCCGGCTGACACTGGTGGGCATGGGCGATCAAATCGAAACCGCTAATCTGCGGCATACGAATATCCACCAATAACAGATCTACATGGTCTTGCTCGAGACGCTTGAGCGCTACCACAGGGTCAGTAAAGGAAATAACATCGTAGTCTGCCCGCTTGAGAAGCCGTTCGCAGAGCAGGGTGATTCCGGGTTCGTCATCCACAACCATGATCTGCACGGACATTATTCCACCTCAACAGGGAACCAAACGCTGAAGGTAGAGCCCACACCCACCTTACTCTCCGCATCAATAAACCCGCCATGCTCGACCACGATGCCATAAGACACCGAAAGCCCCAATCCAGTACCACCATCTTTGGCACGGGTGGTAAAGAACGGCTCGAAAACACGTTCCAGATTTTCCGGAGAGATGCCGACGCCTGTATCCCCAATCTGGATGACAACCCAATCCCGCTTGTCACGCCGTCGGCGATTGGTGCTGACGCGCAGTTCCCCGCCATCTGGCATGGCATGCAAAGCATTATGGATCAGGTTCAAGATAACCTGCTTGATCTGATTGCGATCAGCCGAAACCCAGGGCAAGTTCTCCGACAGGTCGGTGAAAGTGCGCACACCGCTGGTGTGCAAAAGATGGTTGACCAAAGCCAACACATCCGCAACGATTTCATTAATATCAGTACGGCTACGAACGCTCTCGCTCTGGCGGGCAAAGTCGAGCAGGCGGCGCACCACGCCGCGAGCACGGTTGGCCTCACGCAAAACAAGTTCGAGGTCCGCACGCACGTGTGCATCGTCTGATAATTCTTCCATAACCAGTTCCGTAAAACCGGAAACTGTCGTTAGCGGGTTGTTCAATTCATGAGCGATGCCGGCGGCCATTTCACCCACTGCAGCCAGTTTGGCCGCTTGAACAAGTTTGCTTTCGGCGGCACGCTGCGCCGCAACGCGTTCCTGCAATTCCTCACGGGCCGCACGCAATTGTTCCACCGTGGCTTCCAGACGCTGGTATTGACCGGCGCTGGTAATGACACTGGACAGGATCCCTGCCATCGACTCGAGAACCATCAGGTCGTTTTGCGTAAACGCATTCCTGCGGCTGCTTTCCACGTCAATGGCGCCAATAACGCGTTCCCCATCCTTCAAGGGAACACACATCTCAGAACCGGCATCCCAATCTGGAATTGGAAGGTAAATGGGATATTGCCCGACATTGTTGACCAGCAAACTACGGCCAGTGGCAATCACCCGGCTGACAATGCCCCCGGAATGAGTCGTATCCATGCGCTGCAATCCCTGCTGGACAACGCCAGATGCGCTTCCGCCAATGCCTGCCAAAGTGATGATTCTGCCATCTTCTTGAAGAAGCGCCACGCCTGCCAGTTCGTATGCGAAGTTCTGCGCCAGGAGTTCCGCGGCAATTTGGGCCACCTGGTTGGCATCCGTTAAGCCGACCAGCTGTTCCACCACTTCGTGGATCAGTGTCAGGTTGCGTGCCCGATCCTCGGCTTCCCGGCGCAAACGCCCATTCTCGAGCAGCCCGGTCAGGTAACTGGCAATCACCACCACCAAATGCTCATCGTATACAGAAAACGCCCCGGCGAGAGGAGACTCAAGCCCCAAC
>CAZRCR010000476.1:0-2816 GCA_964598615.1 uncultured Anaerolinea sp. | reverse complement strand
TGGAATAGCAGATGTTCTCCACTTGCTCGGGGGTGTAGCCCAATCCAGTGAGAAAGGGGCGCGCTTTTTCTGCGCCTGCGCGTCCGTGCTCCCGGCTGTTATCTGCGCCGGTATCGAACCAGGCCGCGTCGTGCAGCAGGCAGGCGGCTACCACCAGTTCCACATCCGCGGCTTCGGTCTCGGCGATGACCTTGCCGAACTGCGCCACGCGCAGGGTGTGTTTCCAGCGGTAGTCGGGGCCGGACAGGAAACGCTCAAGATGTTCCTGGTCTTCCGGGGAGCGTTTCTGGTGGCCTTCCCGAATGGATTTTTCGGCGAACTCGGCGACTTTCTTCAAGCGGGCATTGGTTTCTTGGGTCATATCTCTCTTCTCTGGGAATTTACAGGGGTATATTTCCGTGCTTTTTCGACGGGTTCGTATCGCGTTTGTTCTGGAGCATTTCCAGGGCGTTGATCAGGCGTGGACGGGTCTCACGCGGTTCGATGATGTCGTCCAGATAGCCGCGTTCGGCTGCCACGTAGGGGTTGGCGAACTTCTCGCGGAACTCGGCCACCAGCTCGGCTTTGCGCTGGACCGGGTCTTGGGCATTCTCCATCTCCTTGCGGAAGATGATCGAGACCGCGCCATCGGGACCCATCACGGCAATCTCTGCGCTGGGCCAGGCCAGGTTTACGTCGCCGCGCATGTGCTTGCTCGACATGACGATGTAAGCGCCACCGTAAGCCTTGCGCAGGATGACGGTCAATTTAGGGACAGTCGCTTCGCAGTAAGCG
Source organism: uncultured Anaerolinea sp. (assembly GCA_964598615.1). Lineage (GTDB taxonomy): Bacteria > Chloroflexota > Anaerolineae > Anaerolineales > Villigracilaceae > UBA877. The sequence continues at coordinate 2,042 of CAZRCR010000476.1, read as the reverse complement.
TAGAGCAGTTTGGCTCCGGAGCGGATGATGCCGCTGTGTTCCTGGTCGGTGCCAGGCATGAAACCGGGCACATCCACCAGGGTCACCACCGGGACATTGAAACAGTCACAGAAGCGGACGAAGCGGGCGGCTTTCTCGCTGGCGTCGATATTGAGCACGCCGGCCAGAACCTGTGGCTGGTTTGCCACGATCCCAACCGAGTGCCCACCCAGACGGGCAAACCCCACCACGATATTGGGGGCGAAGCCTTCCTGGATCTCATAGAACTGGCTGCCATCCACGACGCGGGTGATGATCTCTTTCACATCGTAGGGCTTGCCGGGATCGTCGGGGATGATGGTATCGAGCGCCTCGTCCATGCGCAGGGCATCATCGCCGCTGGGGACGAAAGGCGGGTCTTCCATGTTGTTCTGCGGCAGGTAGGAAAGTAGTTTGCGGATGAGATATAGGGCGTCTGCTTCGCTCGGGGCGGTTACGTGGCAGACTCCGGATTTCTCGGCATGGACGGTCGCACCGCCCAGGTCCTCGAAGGTCACTTCCTCGTGGGTCACGCTTTTGACCACATCCGGGCCGGTCACGAACATGTTGGATGTGCCGCTTGCCATGAAGATGAAATCGGTGAGAGCCGGTGAATAGACCGCTCCCCCGGCGCAGGGTCCGAGAATGGCGGAGATCTGCGGGATGACGCCCGAAGCCAGCGTGTTGCGCAGGAAGATCTCGGCGTAACCTGCCAGCGAGACCACGCCTTCCTGAATGCGCGCCCCGCCCGAGTCGTTCAGCCCGATCACCGGGGCGCCGTTCTTGAGCGCCAGGTCAAGCACTTTGCAGATCTTCTCGGCGTGTACTTCGCCAAGGCTGCCGCCCAGCACGGTGAAATCTTGGGCGAACACGTACACCAGCCGCCCGTCGATGGTGCCCCAGCCGGTTACCACGCTGTCGCCGGATGGTTTCTGGTTCTCCAGCCCGAAGCCCTGTGTGCGGTGTACGACAAAGGCGTCGGTTTCGTGGAACGAGCCTTTGTCGAGCAACAGGTCGAGCCGTTCGCGTGCGGTCAGTTTGCCTTTCTTGTGCTGGGCGTCGATGCGTTCCTGCCCGCCACCCAATAAGGTGCGGGCTTTGCGATCACGCAGGGTTTGAATTTTGGGGTCTTCGCTCATTGCCAAAGAAAATCCTTGTTGGACGGGTGAATAGAGTAAAGGTAATGTATGCCATCAGGAGGATGGTCATTCCAAGGGCGAATGGCCAGTTGGCGCGCGGTTCCTGCAAAACCAGCCGGTCGAACCAATACCAGGATGTGTAACCGGCCACTCCGCCCAGGGCCACGTACCAGGCCCAGGGTCTGCCGCGCCACAGGCCGAAGGTCAACGCAAGGCTGAACAGCAGCCACATCCCGCCGCTAATGGCGATATAGAGCGAACTGGCGTTGTAGCTTTCCAGCGTCTTCCCAAAGTGGAATGCCTCTGTAAGACGGATGCCATTCCAGATGGCATTCCACAGGCAAAGGAGAGCCAACAGGGTGACGCGCTTGGGGCGGCGTGCCGGTTTGTCGACCATCAGGCTAGGGCAGGATGTAGGCGTAGTAGAGCACTTCGACTTTGAAGGAGCGTGGCACTTCTTCCCAGGTGCCGCCCGGGAATTTTTCGGCCACCCGCTGCAGGTCCGCCAGGTTTTCGGGGATGGCTACGAAGATGGCGGACCGATCCTCGTTCAAGGTCAGCGCGTCGATCGAGTTCGAGTCCAGGTCATACATCCCGCAGTCAGGAGCCAGGAGCACCACGGTGGGGAAGGCAGCGAAGATACGCGGCAGGCCGAACAGATAATAATCGTAGCTGGGACCGAGTTCCTGGAGTTCCAGCCCGATCGCCTGGGTGAATTCACCAGTGGCATCTTCGAAATAGTTGTCTGTGCGGTAAACGCCGAAGTAGAAGACGGTATTCTGGATTCCCAGGATGGCTACCAGGAGAATCCCAAAAACAGTCTGCAAGCGCGGTGTGAACAGTTTCATGCGGGTGAGAATGTCGCCGAACTTATCGATGCCCATT
>CAZRCR010000475.1:0-2818 GCA_964598615.1 uncultured Anaerolinea sp. | reverse complement strand
ATGGTGGAGGCGGCTGTGAAGCGGGGTAGAAATGGTTTTCAAATCCCATGTTTCGCAGTAATTCAATCCTTCAGGCAGCATGTTCTGGACTCCCAATTGGATCCCGAGCTGGCTTGCGCTTACCCACAGATTTACGAGTTTTTTGGTCGGTAGCTTGTTCTGCCAAAGGCGGCATTCCCAGTAATCGATGCAGTTCAGCCTGTTGGATAGCCGGCTCAAGCAGCGCATTTTCACCTTCCTGGATTTCACGCGCCATCCGGAGCAGCTTGTGGAGTGGCTCAGCCGTGTTTTCAAGATGTTGGCTGGTCAGTGTTGGGGCAGTTTCTTCTAAAGCGACGGCCAGGGCACGTACGAGCCAGCTTTTGAGAATGCCAATACAACCCACTGAACGTTCGTAGAAGTACTCGCTTCGCCCAACCAGGTCTGGCTCTTTCTCCAGAGGTAGATGGCGCTGGAAGGTTAACAATGCACTCTGGAAAGCCAACCAATCCTGGGGATCCTCGCTGTGGTAACGAGGAAAATGGATCTCAATGCTGCGCCGGTTGAGTTGGGCGCTCAAATTCGCCAGACCGAGCAGTTCATACGTGCCGATCAGGACATGTAGGACACCGGTCAAGCTGGACAGTGACTTGAGTGCATCCATCTGGTCCAAGAGCCGCCGGCCGCCAGCGATTTTCTTGAGATGCTGAGCTTCATCTATCAGGAAAGCCAGCGGATGCCGGTAATAGAGTGCCTGCTCCAGGACTCGGCGCAGGTCACCAATCGATACATGCGGGCCAATCACCAACTCGCCATCCCCACCATGCCGAATGTTGCGCACCCGGTAGTCAATGCGTTGTTCTAACAATGGATCATCCAAAGCTTTGAGGGCGCGTAAGTAATAGTCCTTCCAGCGAAAGTCACCACTATCTGGTGCAACAGCTTCTACGCTGGCTACGGCAATCTGTCCCGGATTGCGTTCAACGGTGGCCGCCAGATCTTCATTCAATTGTTGCTCAATACGCAAGCGCAACGTGGTTTTCCCAACTCCCGTTGGACCAAAGACTAACACTAACGATGCATCCGAAGGCTGCCGAATAGCATTGAGCAAGGTGTGATGAACCTGTTTGAGATGAGGATGGGCCACAACTTTCCCCTGGAAATATGCTAACCGCGCGGGGCTGGGGCAGCCCAACAGTTCCGGCGGAAAACCGGTTAAATTCAATGAGTTGGTCATTTTCAATAATCCTCGTAAATGGCGAGTGGTTTTTCCGGTTCAATGCGCTGATTCATCGGGCACGGTTCAGGTCCGGTGTTTGTGGAGCCTTCCGGTGCAGACCTGGCTTCACCCGCCTGAAGCAGAATTTCTCGAGCTTGCGCATCGCGCAGCCGCTGTTCCAGAAGTAGTTCTTCGGCCTCTAATGACGCCAGGAAATCGGCCAGTTTGCGGGCCATGATGGTAAATTGTTGGTTGTGTCGTTGCTGGCTTTTGCGTAATTCAGCCGTGGCCAATAGCATTTCCCGTTCTGAACGGCCGGAAAAACGGGCATAATGTTCAGAAAAGCAGCGTACCCAACGGCCTTTCACGAATGCATAGGCTGTTCCGGCATCGAACGGATCAAAACGGACGGGTACCTGCATCCCTTCCACTTCCGGGTCCAAAAATGCATCGGCCCAGTAGTGGAGGTAGTGGATTTTCACCCCCAGGCTGGGCAAAATCCGCGCAGTGCCCTTTCGGGTTGTAGGTAGAGTGAGCATATAAAAGGTCTCATCATAGGAGATCAGGCGATGGGGCCTAAACCCACCCATTTGCATGCCCACCTCATAGACTTCTTTTGGGGTTTGCCCGAGCGCCGGGTGTTCAATCGTGTCATACACATCATAGGCCCATTCACACAATCTCGGATACAAGGCACTCAGCGTCCAGCAAGCCTGGCGTTGTGGCAATACACTTTGTGTAACCTGGCGAACATTGCGAGTGATTTGGGTATTGCCCATCAGGTTATGGATGAAACGCGAATTGGTTGTGCCAAACAGACGCTCACAAACTGAGCCAAAACGTGGGCTGGCTCCGGGTCTGCTCTTCTTTGTACATTCATAGCGAGCCAAAAGCGTTTCGAAATAAATGCTCTCAAACTCCTTCCCACCATCCATCACCATGGTTTGGGGTAATCGAGCATAGCGTTGTACACACTCACGCAATACCATCATACAGGAGCGGTAACTGGGTGGATCAAAGGTCAGGTAAATAGCCAGTAATCTTCTGGAGAAAGCATCGCTCAAGAAAGTTGCCCAGGGTCGACCTAAGTTGCGACCGGAGTTTGAGCAAACCAGTTCGACGTCCAATTGGGTGTGATCAATGTGCGCAATTTCAAAGGGACGATCGCCATGTCGAGGTGTCGTCAAAGTCAATTCCAGATAAAACGGACTGACCTGGTAAGCAGCCCGCTTACCCTGCCGTTTTTGTACTTGCTCTGGTTGAGGCCGGTTTTTCACAGCCAGGGCAAAGGTCTTGTAACTGGGAGCTGCAATCCCTTGCTCCTGACAAGTGCGCACCAATGCGCCATACACCGCATATTTTGGCTTTTGTTTCAAGGTTTCGTAATCATTGGCAATAAAAGTCTGCATCATTGTTTGGGTTGGTTCGGGAAGTTTAGGGGCGCGGTTGCCGCTGTTTCGTCTCTGTGGCAGCAGGCCAACATAGCCACAACCATAGCAACTCTCAGCTTTTCGCCAGCGAGACAGCCAACTACGAATGGTTCGCATGGAGGTGGACGTACTATTCAAAGCCTGCCCGGCCAATCTGGGTGCAATCACAGCATAACGTCGATTAGCTTCT
>CAZRCR010000474.1:0-2819 GCA_964598615.1 uncultured Anaerolinea sp. | reverse complement strand
GCGCGACCCCGTTCGTGGTTGGCCTGCTGGTGGCCTCCTACGCGGCTGCTTCGCTGGTCGGGTCGCCGCTGCTCGGGCGTCTGTCTGACCGCTTCGGGCGCCGCCCGGTACTGCTGGTCAGCGTGTTCGGCACCCTGATCGGCTTCCTGTTCCTCGGTCTGGCCGCGCCCATCGGGGAGGGACTGGCGAAATGGCTGGCCCCGTCGGCCGTCAACGCATTCGTGATCGGCGTGCTGTTCTTCGCCCGCATCCTCGACGGGCTGACAGCCGGCAACCTGACCGTAGCCCAGGCCTATATCAGCGATGTGACCGACGAGAAGAACCGCGCCAAAGGCCTTGGAATGATCGGCGCGGCCTTCGGCCTCGGTTTCATCATCGGCCCGGCAGTGGGCGGTATCCTCAGCAAGACCAGTTATGCTCTCCCGGCCTTTGTTGCCGCGGGTATTGCCACGCTCAACCTTATCCAGATCTTCTTCCTCTTGCCAGAGTCGCTGACCGAGGAACGCCGCAAAGAAATGGGCGAACGCCAGCGCCCGCCATTCACGCTCAAAGCGCTGGTCACGGCTCTCAACCGTCCCGTGGTTGGTCCGCTCTTGCACGTGCGTTTCTTCTTCGGCATGGCCTTTTCCACGTTCCAGTCCATCTTTGCCCTCTACGCCCAGTACAAACTTGGCCTGACCGCTGACAAGACCGGTTACATCCTCGCTTACGTGGGCGTGCTTTCGGTCATTACCCAGGGCGGACTGATTGGCCCGCTCACCAAACGCTACCGCGAGAACGTGCTCATCATCACCGGCCTGTGGCTGATGGCGCTCTCCCTGCTGGCCTGGGCCTTCGTTCCCAACCTTGTTACCCTGCTCATTATCATGCTGCCGCTGGCGTTGTCGGGCGGCGTGCTTGGCACGGTGCTCCAGTCGGCCATCACCAAGGCTGTCCAGCCCCAGGAGATCGGCGGCATGCTGGGCATCTCTGGCTCGTTGGAAGCGTTGACGCGCGTCATTGCCCCCACGGTAGGCGGTTTCCTGCTCGGCAACCTGGGGACGTGGGCGCCAGGTATTTTCTCGGCCTTTCTGATGGCCTGGGCGGTCTGGTTTGCTTACCGGCGCATCGTTCTGGCAAAAGTGGCTGCTGTGGAGGAGAACCATGCGTAAGTTCCTGAAAATTCTCGGGTTCGGGACCCTCGGCCTGCTCGCTGTTTCGATGGGCGGATTCGCCCTGTGGGGCGCGACGCCTGCCAAACCCATGACTGAAGTTTTTTCCCTGGTTGCCAGTCTCCCGCAGGATGGTGAGAACCAACCCTGGCTGACCTTCGTCCCCGACGGAGGCCCGGCAACGACCGGCTTCATCTTTTACCCCGGCGCGCGCGTGGACTACCGCGCCTATGCCCCGCTGGCGCAATCCATCGCCGACCACGGTTATTTTGTGGTCATCGTGCGCATGCCGTTGAACTTTGCCATCTTCGACATGGACGTCGCTGCGGACGTGATCGCTGCTTATCCCGAGATCGAACGCTGGGCAGTGGGCGGTCACTCTCTGGGTGGGGCGATGGCAGCCAACTTCGTCTACTCCAACCCCGGCGTCGTGGACGGTCTGGTGCTCTGGGCAGCGTACCCCGCCTCGAGCAACGACCTCAGCAGCTCGGAGGTCCGCGTGGTATCGATCTCCGGCACGCTCGACGGCCTGTCCACGCCCGACAAGATCGCGGCCTCCGTCCCGCTTCTGCCTGCGGATACGGTCTGGGTCGCCATCGAAGGCGGCAACCATGCCCAGTTCGGCTGGTACGGCGAACAGTCTGGTGACAACCCTGCCGTCATCACGCGTGACGCCCAGCAGGAACAGATCGTGCAGGCCACCGTGGCGCTGCTTGCTTCCCTCAAGTAAAAGGAGTAAAAATGAGTCAGAAAATTCTTATCGGTAAACTGTCTGATTTCCCCGATGAAGGCGGCCGCGTGGTGGACGCCTCCGGGACTTCCATCGTGGTTGCCCGTGTGGGCAATGAACTTTGTGCGGTCGCCAACAAGTGCCCGCACCTGGGCCTGCCGCTCGGTGCCAGTAAAGTGGACGGCAAGACCATAACCTGCCCGTTCCACGGCAGTCAGTTTGACATGTGCTCCGGCGAGAACCTGGACTGGGTGCGCGGTGTGGGCGGCGTGAAACTGCCCGAGTGGTCGCGCCGGATCATTGCCCTGGGCAAGCAGCCGTCTCCCGTGAAGACCTATGTGGTGTCCGTGGAGGGCGATCAGGTCTTCGTGGAACTGTAAGAATTCGAGAACGGAGGGCGCATGTATACGATTTTGAACAAGCACTGGCATCACCTTCCAGTAGAAGAAGTAGTTGAATTGCTCGAGTCTAGCCCGCAGACCGGGTTGGACTTGTTCGCTGTGCGGCACCGGCAGGAGCATTTTGGCCCCAACACGCTTTCCCCGCGCAAGGGGAAAAGCCCGCTGGTCAAGTTCCTGTTGCAGTTCAAAAACCCGCTGGTGTTCATCCTCGTGCTTGCCAGCGTGGTGACCGCGGTGCTGAAAGACCCGCTCGACGCAGCGGTCATCTTTGGGGTGGTGCTGATCAATGCCATCATCGGTTACATTCAAGAAGCGCGTGCCGAACAGGCCATTGCCGCTCTCTCGAAAACCATGACCGCCGAAGCGACCGTGGTGCGCGGCGGCAAAATTGTCCGCATATCGGCCAGCGAACTCGTCCCGGGCGACCTGGTGCAACTGGCGGCCGGGGTGCGCGTCCCTGCGGACATGCGTCTCGTGGCCTCGCGCGCCCTGCAAGTGGCCGAGGCCGCACTGACGGGCGAATCGCTCCCGGGGGAA
>CAZRCR010000473.1:0-2829 GCA_964598615.1 uncultured Anaerolinea sp. | reverse complement strand
GGCTTCGAGACCCTGCTCATCCGTACCACTCCGTTGCGTCACCTGGAAGACCTGGGCTGGATCAACCTGGATGCCATCGACGGGGAACGTTACCGTGAGCGTACCGAGTTGATCCTGAACAGCATGGACGATCTGGCTGCCATGCCCGGCCCGAAGTTCGTGTTCATTCATATTATCCAGCCGCATCCGCCCTTTATCTTCGCTCCCGACGGTTCTCCCACTGACCCAGCTCCGTTCCTCAACGAGGACAATCGCTACACCTTTGATTCCTACACCCAGGGTTATCATAATCAGGTAGCATATATAACCGGCCAGGTGCAAACGGCTGTGGAAACCCTGCTGGCTGAGTCTGCCAATCCTCCCATCATCATTTTGCAGGGTGATCATGCTCCCTGGCTGCAAACAGGCGTCAATAAATTCCTGGTCTTGAACGCGTACTACCTGCCAGGTCATACCGACCTGCTCTATCCAACCATTTCACCGGTCAACACGTTCCGTTTGATCTTCGACACCTATTTCGGCACAGATTATGGTCTTCTGCCCGACACAAGTTACTATTCACCCATTCCCAATATTTACGAGTTCGAGGAATACCCGAACCCCTGCCTGAACCAATAACCTGCCCATGTCTACCATTCTCTTTTCCGCCCCTTATATGCTCCCCTTCCTTGACCGTTTTCGCCCGGTGCTCGAACGCTACGGGTTGGACCTCATAACGCCCGAGGTCCACGAGCGGCTTGAGGAGGAAGAGATCCTGAAGTATGCCGGTCAGTTCGACGGTGCTATTTGCGGCGATGACCGTTATTCGCGGCGCGTAATGGAAGCTTGCCTGCCGCGGCTCAAGGTCATCTCCAAGTGGGGGACAGGCATCGACTCGATCGACAGTGTCGCCGCATCCGAACTGGGCATCAAGGTCTGTCGTACGCCCAATGCCTTTACCCTGCCTGTCACCGATACCGTGTTCGGGTACATGCTGGCCTTTGCCCGCCGCCATCCCTGGATGGACCGTGAAATGAAATCCGGCAAGTGGGACAAGATTCCAGGTAAAGCCCTGCACGAATGCACCCTGGGCATCATTGGCGTAGGTACCATTGGCAAGGTGGTAGCCCGCCGGGCGCGCACTTTCGGCATGACTGTGCTCGGCACCGATATAGTGGATATCGATCACGTGTTCATCGCCGAAACAGGCATCCAGATGACCGACATCGACACCCTGCTGAAAAACTCCGACTTCGTCTCGGTCAACTGCGACCTGAACCCGACCAGCCGCCATCTCATCACCACCCGGACCCTGAACCTGATGCGCCCGAACGCGATCCTTATCAATACTGCCCGTGGACCCATCGTGGATGAAGCTGCGCTGGTGGCTGCGCTCCAGGCTGGGAAAATTGCCGGGGCCGCGTTGGATGTTTTCGAGGTCGAGCCGTTGCCGCACGATAGCCCGCTTATGAAGATGGACAATGTTCTGCTCGCCCCGCATAATGCCAACTCCAGTCCTGCTGCCTGGGAGCGTGTGCACTGGAATACGATCCGCAATTTGGTGGAAGGATTGGGTCTTAAGTTTGGAGAACACGATGAAATGGGTTAAACGCGTTCCATGGTTCTACCCCCTCATCACTTTCTATCCATTGTTGTATCTTTGGACAGTGAATGCAACTGAGGTGAAAGCATCTGTGATTTTGCGCCCCTTCCTATTCACGCTGGCAGGTTCTGCTCTCTTATTCGTGATTTTGTACCTGATCTTCCGTCGCGTGGACAAGGCGGCTTGGGTAGGGGCATTGATTCTGGTGCTCTTCTTTTCTTACGGGCAAGTGTACGATTTGCTGCGTCAATCCCCAGCCATGGCATTTGTAGGACGGCATCGTTATCTGGTTCCTTTGTACGTGGCGATTTTAGGCTTGGGCTTTTGGGGGATTCTTGCAAACTTTAAGCGTCTCAAAAAGCAGACTCGTTGGCTGAATGTTTTTAGTGGCATCTTGATATTGATGTCGGCCATCCAGTTGGCATACTTTTATGTAACCGGGGCTATTTCGGGACGGCAGGCTGTCTCAAATCCTTCGGATATCACGGTCACAACGCAGGGGTCCGAAATGCCCGACATTTACTTCATCGTTCTTGATACGTACATGCGTGCTGATGCTTTGCAAGAGGAGATGAACTTCGATAATTCAGCATTCATACAGCAACTCGAGAACATGGGTTTCTATGTGGCTCCATGTAGCCGCTCGAATTATGGATATACACGAGGTTCGATTGCTTCTGCGTTGAACATGGAATATCTTCCTGAACTGGAAACCAGGACTGGCCTTTCAATGGATGAAGATGCATTCTGGGCAATTATCAAGAATAACGATGTTCGTCACCAGTTGCAGGGTATTGGTTATAAGATGATAGCCTTCCAATCAGAATATCCCTGGCTGGAACTTACTGATGCGGATGCATTCTTGACTTTGGATGATCCAACTATTGGTTCCCGTTATTTTTATCCGTTCGAGAACATGTATTTGAATAGTACGGCTGGTACGCTTTGGAAATCAGTTGATGCCAGCCTACATATTTCAGAACGCTTGTGGCCCGAGCCTGCCAGTCGGGACAGCCAGACTGTCTTGCCAGCCGGTTTCGACTCTTATCTTCAATACCATGTGGATTTGCAATATTTCACCCTCGAAACACTGTCCCAAATCCCGGCTATCGATGGTGCCAAATTTGTGTATGCCCATTTCCTGGTTCCGCACGGACCGCATGTTTTTGGACCGAACGGGGAGATTATCGTTTTTGAAATCGCCAGCTTGTTGAATGAAATCTATTGATAATCCTTTACTTTTTAAG
>CAZRCR010000472.1:0-2830 GCA_964598615.1 uncultured Anaerolinea sp. | reverse complement strand
CCCGAACACGGACGAGACGAGCAGCCCGCTCAGGGTGATGATGAAGCCGCTCATGCCAAAGTACATCCCGGCGCGCTGGTGCCCGGTCTTGACCTCATCCTCGTCCACCACCTCGGTCATGATGACATCGCCGAGCAGCACCAGTCCGCCCAGACCGATGCCCAGCACAACCGCCGCACACAGTGTGAAAGGCAGCGACGGACTCAGTCCAAACGGGATGATGCCTACGATCATGACGGCGTTGGCGATCATCAGGGTACGGCGCGAGTCGAGCTTGTTGGCCACCCAGTTGCGCCAGGGATAGAGCGAGAACATGGCCACCAGGAAGGCGATGGCAAAAACTGTCGTGGCCATGCCTTCATCCACTTTCAGGCTGTATTTCATGTAGAACATCATTCCGGCTTGTAAAGTGCCAGTGGCGAAGAAGCGCATGGCCTGCGCTCCGGCGGCTGCCCAGTAGCTGCGGTTGGCGAAGGTGGACTTGAGCGCCTGCCAGAACGGGAAACTGGTATCCGTTTTCAGGTCCTTGCGCTCGAACAGAGCCGGATACCCCACGTAGATGGCAACGACAGAGACGACTGCCAGGACGGTCGCCATACCGGTCCAGCCGAGGATCTCGGAGAGCAGGGGGGGCAGGGCCGCGCCCAATACCAGGGCAATGGTCTGGAAGATGTTCATCTTGGCTGCCACATCGGTCCGTTCCCGGTAGTTGCCGTACATTTCAGGCAGCAGGCCGTAGTACCCGGTTGCCAGGGCCGTGTATAAGCCTTCCCAGACGATGATCATCGCGCCGAAGTAGATGAGCAGGCCCAGAGGATTGCTTTTCCCGTCGAAGGGAGCGGTGAAGAGCAGGGCAAATGCCACCGCGTAGGGCAATCCGCCAAACAGGATATAGGGGATGCGGCGTCCCCAGCGGCTGCGTGTCCGGTCGGAGAGATAGCCGAGGACAGGGTTGTTCAGGGCGTTGTAGATGGTGTAGAAGAACCAGAAAATGGAGTACCAGGTGACCGGCAGGTTTTTGACATCTACGATGTAGAAGGCAATGATCCCGGAGACCGCCTCCACGGGGGTTGCCACGCCCAGGGATACGAGTGCATACATGATGCGTGTTTTGGTGCTGGTTTGGAATTCCTTGGAACCTGTCATGAGAATCTCCAACCGCTGGGATCAGCGTTCAGCTTTGTATCAGGTTGCGCAGGTCACGATAGCCGATGATCTGCACGCCTGAGTTCTTGACGAAGTCTTTTAGTTCCTTGCTCATAAAGGTCTCGTAGTTCCCCACGCGGCTGCGCCAATCGGGGCAGATGGCGCGCAGTTCGGGGGTGTCAACGGACGGGTGGATGATGAAATGGGTCACGCCAACCGGCAGTTCGCTGAACAGCTTCTTGAAGATCTCCAACTGGCCATCCGGTTTTTCGAGAGGCATGCCAACCAGGTTGTCCAGCAGGGGCAGCCCCTGCTCTTCCAGTTGGGCGGTAAAGGCGGCGAACATGGCGGCCGAGTCGGGGTCCAGACCGATGCGTTGGTAGACGGCGGCATCGCCGCGTGGCACCATGACCGGCAGCCGGTTCTGCATGGCGGTTTGGACGTAGGCGGGGATGAACTTGGGATGCGCCACCGTACCCATGTGCGTGTCCACGTGGGTGGCATCCACGCCCCATTCGAGCGCCTTGCGGACCTGGGTCTGGAGTTCCACCATGGCAGCATCCGGGTCACCGTTATCCTGGGTTTCCTTGCTCGAACGCCAGAAGAAACCGTCCTCATCAACCAGCCCGGAGGTCGGGTCGACAGTGGAAAGCGGGCGCCAGCGGTACAGGTCCCATTCGGCGGTCAGGGTGGCATGCACACCCATGTCCACGCCGGGATGGGTGCGGCAATACTCGGCGGCAGTGGCAGCCCACGGACAGGGCATCATGATCGCGCCGGATGAGATGGTGCCATTCTCACACAGGTCGATATAGGCCTGGACGGAGGCCTGGCACATGCCGATATCGTCGGTGTGGATGATGGCGAGACGGTCGGTGTTGGAAAAACCAAGTTTCTTGAGCACGGGATTGGGGTTCATGGGCATTCCTTTCGGTTGGTTTTTATATTTAATGATCGTAAAGCGTAAGTCGTTTTTTACGTTTTATTTCCAGAATTGCGGCAAATACTTCTTGTGCGTCTCCAGCATGTCGTCCAGCACTTCCTGCACCTTGTCCGCTCTGGGGCCGATGGGATTGGCAAGCAGGGCCTGGTAGGCGGCGTTGCGGTCGCCATGGACGGCGGCTTCCACCGTCAGCAGTTCGTAAGATTTAACATGGGCGATCAGTCCGAAGCAGGCAGGCGGCAGAGGCGCGGCGGGGATGGGATGGATGCCTTTGCGGTCGATGGTGCAGGGCATTTCCAACACCCAATCGGCGGGCCACTCCTTGACCGCACCGTTGTTGCGCATGTTGACAACTTCCACGCGGCCCAAGTCGTTGTAGTGCGAGTCGATCACCTGGGTGGCCAGGGTGGAGTAGTAGGCCCCGCCGCGTTTCATCAGGTCTTCGGGCGGCTCGGTCAGGGTTGGGTCGGCGTACTCACGCAGCAGGTCTTTCTCGATGGCGATGACTTCCTCACCGCGGCTGGGCGGCCACTTCTGCTGGAGGGCGAACTTGTGGTCGGTGTAGTAGAAATATTGCAGGTAATAGTTCGGCATCATGTTGAGCGACTCGAGCGTGCGCAAGTCCCATTCGGGTTCTTCTTCCTGGCGCAACTGTTCGAGATAGACCGGGAACAGCCTGGGCCACAGGTCCTCGCCATCCACAGTGAAGCCGCGGTGCCAGGTCAGGTGATTCAGGCCCAG
>CAZRCR010000471.1:0-2831 GCA_964598615.1 uncultured Anaerolinea sp. | reverse complement strand
TGCACAGGAGATCGTCATGGTGGCCATTAGCAGCGGGATGAGCGGGACAAGCCAGTTGGCGGAGCAGGTGGGCCGTCAGATGGAAGTACCTGTCCATGTGGTGGATGCCAAAGGTCCCACCATGACTGTAGGCTGGCAAACCCTGGCAGCGGCGCGGGCGCGGGAGTTGGGAGCGAACGCGGTGCAAATGGTGGCCGCAGCGGCAAAAGCGCGCGCCAAAATGGTGCAATTGGTCTGTCTGGATACGCTCGAGTTCCTTCACCGCGGCGGGCGGATCGGTACAGCCAAGAAACTCATTGGAAGTTTGCTCGACTTGAAACCGATCATCATGGTCAATCATGAAACCGGCACGGTCGAATCGCTGGCCCAGGCGCGCACGCGCAAGAAATCCATCGATGTGTTCGTAGGCAAGTTCTTTGAATTACTGGGGGAAGGCAAAAAACACATTGCATTACTGCACGGCAATGCGTTGGAAGAAGCCACTGCTCTGGCCGAACGCATCAAACAGGAGTTCAACCCGTCGGAGCTACTGATCAACCTGACCGGGCCGGTGATGGGCATCCATACCGGACCCGGCGCATTGGCTTTGTGCGGATATACCGAAGAAGAGTGATGTAAGCTGTTGGCGAGACGTTCATTGCCGGACGGGAGTTATTCCCTTCCTGATCGATAGCTGGTACAACCCAAGCAAGATCGAGAACAAGGCCAGCAGGCAGACCGGGATGATTTCCAGAGAAACCTGCCGGGCCAGAACTCCCATCAATCCAGGAATGGCCGACGCACCCAACCCTGCGGCGGCCATTTGCATTCCGATCGTGTTGGCGGCGTCGTGCTCCCCGACCCGGCTGCTGGTGCCGGAGACCAGGCTCGGGAAGATGGGGGCGATCGAAAATCCGATTACGGCCACTGCGGCCAGGCTTGCCATACCGAACGGATTCCACCAAAGCAGGGCGGAGCCCAGGATGGCGCCAGCCAACCCTCCCCGGATCAAAGAATTGACTCCCAACCGTTTGGCGAACAAACCAGCCAGAATGCGCCCGATGGTGAACATGGCCCAGTAACTGCCAGCCCAGAATCCGGCTGCGCTTGGATCGATGCCACGCCCTTCAGTCAACAAACTGTAAGACCATACGCCCAGGGCAGCTTCTGCTCCGGTATAGAAAAAGAAGAGTAGCGCACTGCGCCAGACGCGTCCCTGCCTCATGGTCGAGCTTAAGGGCGTTTTGTAATCCGTCAGCTTTTTGCTTGCTTCTTTGCTTTCAGGAGTCTTGCGCTTCCACGTGGTCAGGCTTATCAGGAAGGCTACTGCCAATGTGAATTGCGCCCCGGCTACGATCTGGTAACCCACGCGCCACGAATTCAGGCGGGCAAGTGACAGCGTCATGATGATCGGGCCGATGGTCACGCCGATGCCGTAACTGGCGTGCAGCCACTGCATCAGTCCCTCGCCAAAATTGGCGGCCACGTATGTGTTGAGACCGGCGTCGATCCCGCCTGCTCCCAACCCGGAGGCCACTCCCAGCAAGACCATGATCCACCAGGCGGGTGCCAGGGTATATCCGAGCAAGGCGGCGCCCGTCAGGGCGCAACTGAACACCAGCAAGCGTCCCACTCCCAGGCGGGATAACAGGGTTCCGCTCAGAAAGCTTGAGGTCAGGTATCCGCTTGTTCCCGCGATGAGAAATATTCCCAGGGAGTCGATGGGGATCGAAAATCCGGCCCGGATCGACGGCCATGCCACTCCCAACAGCCCATCCGGCAGGCCGAGGGCAATGAAGGCTGCGAAGGCCAGCAGAACCAGCCCGAGCCGGGGATAGAAGCGCAGTTTTTGCCAGAGTTTTGCCGGGGGATTTTCCCCGCGGCTTGTCATGCAGCTGCCTCGACGCAGAACTTCGCTTCGAGTGCGGCAGTGCTGTCACTGCCCACCCAGACCTTGAACTCGCCCGGTTCCAGTATCCACTTGCCGCCGGGACCATAGTATGCGAGTTCGTTCGGGCCGAGGGTGAACTCCACCCGGCGCGCTTCAGCGGGCTGCAGGCTGACGTGTTGGAAACCTTTCAACTCCCGCACGGGACGTGTCAGGCTGGCGACGCAATCCTGGATATAGCACTGAACGATCTCCTCTCCGGCGCGGGACCCGGCATTCGTCACCGTGACCGAGAGTTTTACCGTCTCTCCGGCTTTGATCGTCTCTTTCTGGACCTCGAGCCTGCTGTAATCAAACGTAGCGTAACTCAATCCGAAACCGAACGGGAATAGCGGCGTGGCAGGCATATCCTGGTATTTGAGCCAGGGCTTGCCGGTGCTTTTGTGGTTGTAATGGACAGGTACCTGCCCGGTGGTGCGCGGGAATGTGACGGGGAGTTTACCGCTTGGGTTGATGTCACCCGCTAACAGGTCCGCTACGGCCGCCGCACCCAGACTGCCGGGATGCCAGGCGTAGAGCAAGGCGTCCACGCGCGGCAGGACGCGGGTCAGGATGACGGGGCGTCCGGCAAAAACTACCAGCGCCAGGGGCTTGCCCAATCCGGCCATGGCTTCCACCAGTTCCTCCTGACCGGCAGGCAAGTCAAGCGAGGCGACGCAGTTATCTTCCCCGTTGCGGGCATTGGACTCGCCAATAGCCAGCACGACCATGTCAGCGCGGGCGGCAGTCATCAGCATTTCATCGTACAGGCCTGATGGGACAGATAAAATCTGGTCATCCGGGAAAGCGACGTGCATGGCTTCGACAAGTGTGGGTGTTTCATCGATCAACCCATCGTTGACCCAGGAACCGAGCAGGGCGCGGCGCTGTTCGTCGGCCGTCGCCGCGCGCTCCTGGGCGGCGA
>CAZRCR010000470.1:0-2834 GCA_964598615.1 uncultured Anaerolinea sp. | reverse complement strand
GTACCAAACCCGGCGGAGAAAGCCGGATGCCACGTTTGGTGGATCATTTGGGTAAAGCGCTGACCGATCTCATAGCCCAGAGCGATCCAGCCGAAGGTACCGGCGGCGATCAGGGCAACACTCAGGATGATCGTGAGCGGGATGGTTACCAACAAGGTTACAACCATCAGGCTGATTACAGCCAGAGCGAGTATGGAGAGCAGGAATACCACGATTGTCAGCAGCCCCATGCCACCGGCCATCACCGGCTGGGCGATCACGGCATGAGCCACACGGTCCGCATGAGGAGCCAGGAAGAGCATCAACAGCATGGCCAGCAAAGCCAAACCGACTGCCTGCCCAACCGCATCCAGGGTCGAGTTCCAGATATTGCCCAGCGTGTAACGGAAGTTCGTCCATGCAGGGGTAAGCGTCACATCGGGCGTCTCAGGCACATCCGGGATGACCGGTTGCTCGATATTGCTGCCATCCGCCCAGGAGGTAGCCGTGTTGTAGACCTCGCCATCGATCTGAGCACCTTCGGCGCGATTAAGCGTGGCGCCCACGGTCACCAGGTCGCCGTAAAGATGGGCGGTTTCGCCCAATTCCACGGTCCCGCCGGTAACAGCCACATCACTGGTCACATCGCCGTCGATGACAAGGCTGCCGCCAATGACCACCACTTGTCCTTCCACGGTGGCATTTTCCTCGATTGTGGCAGAGCCACCAAAGACCATCAGATCGCCAGTCAGGGTCTCGCCGCTTTCGAGCGTATACGAGTCACCAACGATGATCTGCCCATCGAATCCGCCACTCGAGGCGGCCACCGAGGTAGTGGGCAGTAGGACCAGCGCCGCGAGCAGGGCAATGGTCGCAAGTTTCAGGGAAAGTTTCATAGTTGCACTCCTTGCTTGATTCCAGTAATTTTCAGCAGCGAGAATACCCACACCACACACCAGGCCGCGGCAGCGAACAGGACGAAGCCCCAGGCATACACAGGCACGAAGCCCGGAACGACATCGAACACGACCGCCCCGGCATGGAGCATGGTCTGTAAAGATACCCAGAGGGAGATGAGCGTGGAAAGCCAAGACGCCAGCAGGTTGGCTGGCGAGTCGAAAGCCAGGCTGAGCAGCGGCCAGACAAGCCACACCAGGGCGCTGATCACGCTCAACCCCAGGATAAAGAAACCCCAGAAATTGCGGCGGCGCTGGGCAACCTTGCGAGCCGCCAAGTGGACCTGGAACCGGTCTGTAAAACCTGCCGCAGGTTCCGCCATGCGCACCGACTTGAGCGCCACATTTACTTCAGCCATGGCCGCACAAGAGCGGCAGGTCTTTACATGCGCCTGGAGTTCATGTTTCTGTTGGGGAGTGAGCGGCTCGTCAGCCAGCAACCAGGTTTCAAAAGGCTGGTGATCCATAAGGTTTCCTTTCTGCACGGACACGGGCGGGTTCCTTCTCCCAGAGTTCAGCCAGGGCACGCCGGGCCCGGTGCAGGCGGCTCTTCACCGCCGGTACAGTTAACTTTAAAGCTTGCGCAATCTCAACTTCCGAAGCATCGTTCCAATAACGCATGACCACAGCAGCGCGGTCGACGGGATCGAGCTTTTGCAGCAATCCCTGCAGGTGTTCACGCATCTGTTTCTTCTCAGCTTCCGTTTCCGGGTCCGGGGCGGAACGGTCGGGAAGCTCTGTCTGTCCTTCTTCGTCTTCGTCGATGGAGAAGGAAATGAAACGCCGCCGCCGCAGCTTGTCGATGCAGTGATGCGCCGCGATCGAAAGCAGCCATGTAGCAAAAGGGCGCTCGCGGTCGTAACGGTTAAGGTTCTGGTACGCCTTGAGGAAGGTGTCCTGCGCTGCGTCTTCCGCGGCTTCAGGTTCACCCAACATCCGGTAACACAGGTTGTATACCGGCTTTTGGTAGGTCTCTACCAGCATAGTAAAGGCTTCGTCATCGCCTTGTTGGGCCTGGACGATCCAGGCCAGTTCGTCAGTCACAGGGTTCCTCGCAAGTCTTTCTGTGCAAATATACGCAGGTACTTTGAATCGGTTGCAGGATTAATGTACCACAAACCCGCCCCTTAATTCGACCGGTAACAGCGCGGCGATCTCCCCCATCACGGTTTCCGCCGCCAGCCGGTCACGCTGCACCGCATTTGCCCGGGGCAGGACCGGGAGCCGGTATGCCGCTCCGAAGCGCAGGCACAACGCCCCATCCGCTTCGTAACAACCCACCGGCACAAAGGTCAGCCCGGCACTCGCGAGCAGGCTGAGGAATCTGCCGGCTCCCGCAGCAGGCATGGACAGCACCCCACCCGGATGGTCCATCCCTTCCGGGGCAAGGCCGATCACAGCGTCGGGACAAGCGCGGACATGTTCCAGCACGCGTCGTACCGAACGAGCACGCTCGGCCATATCCTGTTCACGCGGCGGCATGGGCGGCATCGTGGTGAAGCCATAGACCCTGGCAATACGTGCAAGAGTCCAGCGGGAGACTGCCTGTCCCAGCGGGGCATACCACTTGCCTGGATAGGTCAGTTCGCCGGTGGTGACCCAATGGATCTCCGCCGGCACCTGCGCCGAGATCGCCAGGGGAATCCACCACGCCCCAAAGCCGGGACGATGATAATGATTCACGGTCAACAGGCAGGGACCGGAACGCGGGATATTATCTTCCCCATAGACACGGAGCGCAGGGGTTAGCCTGCCTATACACGCCTGGCTGTCAGCATGAAACGAATGCCGCCGCACCAGCAGCAAGTCCCGGATGAGACTCACGATCAGGCGCGGCGGATAGGAATAGAGAGGAACCATGGGCAGGTCACGTTGTGTGCGTGACCGTCACACTGGAAG
>CAZRCR010000469.1:0-2839 GCA_964598615.1 uncultured Anaerolinea sp. | reverse complement strand
TGGTCGTGGTCGGGCAGGATCTTTTCCATGTCACGGATGGACGGGATGACGAAGCCGGCAACCAGCGACAGGATGGTCAGAATGCCGAAGAAGATCATGATCACAGCCATGCCGGACCCGGGTCCGGTGCCTACTGCCCAGCCGAACGCGGCGGCTGACCAGCCCCCGGGCTGTGCGGCGGGTTCCATAATTTTATCGGCCAGCAGTCCACCCAGGATGGGCGTGATCATATCGGGTGCCCATGTGAGCAGACGGCGGGCCGAGAAGACGCGCCCCTGCAGGTCAGGCGCCACTTTTACTTGCAGCAGGGATTGTCCTGATGCGATGCCCAGCGAAGAGAAGACCCCTCCTGCCAGGCTGACCGGCACCCAGAGCGCTGCGTTGCGCCCAAAACCGAAAAGGACGGTGGTGAAGAACCAGTAGATCGACCAGCCGAGCAGGAAACCCCGTAAGCGTTTTTTCATTCCTCCCCAGATGCTGAGGATCAGCCCGCCCACGGCAAACGAGATCGCTCCGGCGGTTCGTACCGAGCCGAGCACCAGGCTGTCGTTGCCGGTGCGTGCCAGGATGAGCGGAGTTTGTACGCTGTTGCAGAAACCGCAGAACAGGTTGCTCAGGAAGACGATGATGACAAAGCCGAGCAGGCTGGGCCTTTGCAGGATGTAACGAAATCCGTACAAGGCTTCCTTCCAAATACTGCCTGCACCTGCCTGTCCCTCCACGGTTTTGACCGGCTGCGGGATGTGAACGATGCCGAGGGTGAGCAAGGCCAGCCCCAGAGCGCCCAGATCGATCAGGAGAATGCCCTCGATGCCGATGCGCGGCAGGAGTACCCCGGCCAGCATGGGCGCAGCGATGCCAGGCCCCGCCTCCACGAAAGACATCATCCCATTGGCGCGTCCGTAATGTTCTTTGGGGACCATCGTGGTGATGGCGGCTGAGTAGGCTGGCCAGTGGAAGGCGGTGCCGATCCCGATGACCGCGTTAACCACATAGAAATGCCAGGGGAGCAGACTCCCGGTGAGATACAGGATCAGGATTGCCAGTGTCCCCAGACCAGCGGCAATATCGCTGGCCATCATCATCAACTTGCGATTGTAGCGGTCTACCATGGCGCCGGCAATGGGCGTGAGCAGCAGGAACGGGACCGTGAAGGCGGTTGTCATCCCACCCAGAACGGTGGCGCTGCTTGTCCGTTGGTATACCCAGATGGACAGGGCAAATTCGACCATGGTGGAGGCCAGAATGGAAACAGCCTGTCCGATCATGACGATGGTCAGACCGGCCATGCCGGAAGGTCGTTTGGATGGTAAAGTATCGAAGATCGCCACTCAATTATTCCTTTTTTGGCTGAGTTTTGAGATTGTTAAAGCGAGAATACTTTTCGGTCTGTTGCATTCCTTGAATGCTCTGTAAGAGACAAGATCCGATCTGGAATATAGGCAGGGCGTAGATATCCCTTTTATCAAGGCTGAGAGTGAGATACAAAAAACTTAAAAGCGTCATCTACCATTTCGTCGGATATTTGATACCCAACGCCTGAATACAGATGAAATTCTGCGGGAGCGCCAATGGATGTTAAAGAGTTGGCGAAAAAATTTACCATCTCTTGGTTAGTAGCGCCAAAATGGGCCTTCATATAGCTCCATTGATCAGGGGAGAAGAAATCAGGGTAAAAGATGTCATGCAGGATATCGTCTTCGCCGATTGTGATTAATTGGTAGATTTTAAGATAAGCCTCGATGTTGAAAGGATTTCCCGTGAGTTCTTCCAAATTTCTTGTTCCGAGGGGATAGACAAGAGGATCACCATTCAGCTCGCTGGCAGGAAGCGGTGCCGCTGTTCCACCGCTTTCCCACACCGCTTGTACTAATTCTGGGTGGAGGATTGCAAAACGATGTGCGAATATTCCTGGAGCAGCATCACCGAATACAAATACTTTATTGCTGGGGGATATGCCTGCATCTCTAAGGGATGGCAAGTATTGATTCCATACTATATCAATAACTTTTAAATCTGCCCTGCTAAGCATTTCGTTAGTCGTGGAAAAGATACTCGGGTCAAGCGTAAGAGCGGTCAATTTCTCATCGCCTGGTATGGCAATTACAACAATGGGTATCTTATATTGTTCCGAGTAATTTTTTAGCCATGTGACATACTCTTTTGCCTGCTTCATGCAAGAAGAATAATCTTCTATGCAATTATTGAGACTCTCTGCCCAAATGCCAACAAAAACTGTTTGCTCCCCAACGGCGCTTGTAGGAAAGTAACTGTAAAAGCCATAAGGATTGTTATCTATTGCTGGGTGTTCTACTCGTTTACCTGGATTAAGAATTGATACCGATGTTGTCGCAGTTGGTAATGGCGTGTTCGTAAAACCGGGAATTGCCGATTGCGTTTTCGTGGCAGTTTGGCTTGGAACGATCGTTGAATCGTCCTGGAAGGGTTCAGATACACAACCACTGATAGTAACAAAAGCAATAAATACTAACAAAACCAGCCTTATTTTCATAGGCAATCTTTTCCCTGGTTGACAGTTCATCAACCTCAAGGTGTCGTGACCATTGGCCAAGTTTCGGGCGTAAATTGCAGATCCAGGGGTGGGTTCATCTGCTCACCACTATTGCCTTGCAACAACTCGATCTTGCGACAATCGTCGGGCAGGCTGACGGGCCACCAGGCAGCCTGTTCTCCATCCGGTGGCAGGAGATAGGCAACAGCGATATGGAAGGTGCCCTCCGGGATCAGGATCTGGTATTCGGTTTGCGCGGTGGAACTCATGGTGGCAATAGCGAAGAAATCGCGAGTGGTGACTTGCTGTCCGCAATAAGATTTTTTA
>CAZRCR010000468.1:0-2843 GCA_964598615.1 uncultured Anaerolinea sp. | reverse complement strand
GACCTGATAAGCAGGGGCAAGATCATTGGCGGTTCCTTCAGTATCAAAACCGGTATGTGAAATCGTTTCCAAATAACGCGAGCGATCAAAGGGTTCAATGTTTGATGATTGCGCCGGTTGGGTTTCCGCATAGGAATATTCCATGTAATTTCCATAGGTATCGGTCACTCGATCCACCCGCCAGCGCCTGGCCACCAGATTGACAGCCGTTCCTGCATATCCCAGGGACGCATAAGGTCCATCGGGAGTAAGGCAGTGATCTCCTCCAAGGGTACAAGAGTAGCCATACATCAAAGCCAGTTGTTCGGAATCATCCTTCCAACCCAACCGGTAACGGGTCCCATCCGTGGTCACTACTTCCCACCATTCGCCAGTCTCGTTTTCCGGGCTGCCTTCATTTTGCAGGGCGTAGCTGTGCAATTCAATATACAGGAAAGCATTCTGCGTAACATAATAACGCGAAGGGTGATACTCATCCCGGATCAAAGGATACATGGCCCCGTTGAGGGTCAGGGCAAATGAGTTTTCATATCCATATCCGCTGCTGCTGGTGGTAATCTTGCGCACGATCTCGGCGCTGTCGATGTTCCAGCCCTCTCCCACCCAGGGCGACTGCACATCCCCCAAAACGCCGTTCATCGTTCCGCTGGAATATGACAGAGATACGCTGGGCGTCATACCAGCCCGGCCCGACGGCATCCAGATCGGAACGCTATACTGCGCCGCGCCAGTGAACAAGGAAACATACGGCTGGTCAAACAGCAAGGCGCCTGTGCCGTTCTGCGGCAGGGAAGCCCCCAGCCCCGCTCCCCACGTGGAGAAATGCGTGGTCTGTACCAGGGCTGTGTTATTCCCATAATCCACATCCAGAACCGGAACCTTGACCCAAATATCATATTCCTCGTAGTACGTGGCAATGAAAGGTTCCTGCCCTGCGGGGATCTCGTTCAAGTTAACGATTGCGTCGAAGTTCACCTCCAGGAATACCGGTTCGTCAAACTCCGCTTCCCGCACACCATCCAATGCAACGCGTTGTTCCACCACATTGCCGCTTTCATCCGTCGCGATCTCCCCGGTCTCGAGCAGGCTCAACTCGAACTTGACCTCGGGATCGTTCTCGCCTGAAACTTCGGGGGAAACAACCAGTACAGAATCCTGCTCCACAGCACCATCCGGAAGGTAGACTGCGGTCTCGCCTGCTGAAACCCATCCCCCTTCTTCCGGCACTGCGGCCAGAAAGGTATCCCCGTCGATGCCAGCCTCGACCCCGAAAGCTGCCTGGGCAGCCAAATCGACACCACCCGCCCCAGTCAGGTCAACCGAATGCAGCCACAATTCGCCATTCTTGTACTTCGCATTGAACGCATCGACCTTTACTTTGTATTCGAACTGGGCAAAGTCATGCCCGGGAATGGCATCGATCTTGTAAGAAACGGTTTCCTGCGAGACTTTGACTCCATTGGCCGACGAGACGAAAACCAACCCGGTCTCGAGTTGATCCACAAAAGCCAGGTTCGTTAATTCCTGTTCGGTATTATTCCGAACCGTGACGAGGAATGTCAATTCATCCCCTACTTCCACCACAGAGGGAGAAACTGCCAACTGGAATTCGACCGGCTGGACTACATGTTCGGGAGGCAGGGATACGGCAACCTCATCCGCTTCGGGCGAGGTGCGCTCCGGGACTTCCACGGCAGGGGCATCATAATACTGCGGTTCCAGCGCAAAAGGTGTGACATTATCCGTCTGCTCTTCACCCGTTTGGGGAGCGGGTGTTTGTCCGGCCGGCTTGGCCGGTCCGCAAGCCCCAAGGAGCAGGATCAAAACCATGCCAACGCGAAAAGACGCCATCGCGATCTGGCCGAGTTTGGAAGTTTTGCGCAGGAATGTGAACATGTTGCTTCTCCCTATATCTATTCTATTTTCCAGGTGGTCTTGATGGATCGTCATCCCCCTGGCTGGAAGATAATTCCACTGAGGATTACTGTACAAAATTTACAATCACATAATCAAGTGATAAATGTCACAAAGCAAAAGATATACAAGGGGAGGCACTTATGGTGCTAATGGATTGCCGCCAAAAAACACATAACTAACAACAAAAATCGTATCCGGGTAAAAGGAAATAATTCCCAAGATTCCCTAAATCCCAACTATGGAAATCAAGCCTATATTATCTAATGATTCTGGATTTACCCGTGGTTGACGTTATAATCCCGCAATGCCAACTGCGCCAAATCTCACAAAACTCCAGCCTCCAGCTCCGCGACTTGGACTGATCCCGCGTCCGCGCCTGGTGCAGCAACTCAATACGGGGTTGGATGGGAAACTGACGCTCATCTCCGCCTCCGCCGGGTTCGGGAAAACAATCCTGGCTTGGGCCTGGGCGCAGCAAAGCGGACGCCCCGCCGCCTGGTTATCACTCGATGAACTGGATAACGACCCGCTGCGTTTTCTCACCTACTTAATCCGCGCCATCCAGACGATTCAGTCCGGCTTCGGCACCGGTTTGCTCGAAACCCTGACAACCGCCAGACCCCAGGATTTTGACCCGGTTCCGCTTCCGTTTCTCGAAGCGCTGGCGGCTGAAATTGCTGCCATGCCGACGCCCTTTCTCATGCTACTGGATGACTTCCATCTTATCATTCGGCCTGCCATCCAAACCATTCTCCAATTCCTGCTCAATCACCCGCCCGCTAACTTGCACCTTGTCCTGGTCACCCGCGCCGACCCGCCCTGGCCGCTCGGACGCTTACGCGCCTGCCGCGAGATGAACGAAATCCGCGCTGCCGATTTGCGCTTTAGTGTGGAGGAAGCCGCTGAATTTCTTAATTGTAGCATGG
>CAZRCR010000467.1:0-2848 GCA_964598615.1 uncultured Anaerolinea sp. | reverse complement strand
GCACCGCCGACCTTTACGCCGCCCTGCTCCAGTTCGGCTGCCCGAACCAGCCGCAATTCATCCTTGAGCTGTTCAACGATCTCCTCGATGTCGTCGCCCTGCTCGGACAGGTAGTTAGTGCGCGAGCCGAGGAAGTTTTCGATGGCAAGGATTGCGGCGGTAACGTCCTTGAGCGGGTCCACCCACTGCCAGCCGCGCGGCACCCATTTGACCGCTTGGAATTTGCGCGGGTCGCGGGAATCGAGCGCCAGCCCGCCGGAGAGAAGCGCGTTGTTCAGCCAAGCCTCGAAGACCGGCTGCCGAAACATGAGGATCCACCACACCTGCAGCACTCGCCAGCGGTCGCGCTCGATAAGGAGCCCGGAGCGGATAGAGGAGTAATTTACCCCCTCCAGGTCGTTGGCCAAGGCGTTGTAGGAGACGGTGAGGCCGGAGGAAAAGAAACGCAGGCAGGCCTTGACAAAGTCGAGCACGCCGATGACCGGGTGTTTCGGGTCCCAGCTGGAGAGCTTGAACCCGCCAGGCAAGGCAACACCGTTGCCGGGGTTGAGCTCCAGTTGGTAGTTCTTGTCCTTTTCGTCAACCGGGGCCTCTTCGCTGTGCTCGAAGATCGGGAAGGCGCAGGCTGCGGTGCGGGCCGCGACCACCTCGGCCTCAACAAATCCATCCAGATGCTTCAGGGGGAGCATGACCGAGTTGAACCAGGTTATGCCCCGGGTCTGATTGGCCCGCTCCGGGTCGAAGACGTGGATGATCTGCTCGGCCGGGATGCGGAGTCGCTCGCGCGGCATACCGGAATTGACGTCCGATGGGAGCCCGGTCCAGATCCATATGGCCATGGCCCGTCCGTATTCGTTGACCTCGATGCCGAGGCGGATTTCGTTCTGTCCGTGCCCGCGGGGGCGGTTAAAGGTATGGTCCACCTGGTCGGGGTCGATGACCTGGAGACCGAAGGCATATTTGTTGAGGTTGCGGTCGGTGACCGTGCGGACAAAGATCTCACCATCGCGGGCCACGCTCTTGATGAGCATCTGCTCGCCAATGACGCCGGGAAGTTTGCCGTCCACAAATGGGGACTTCCAGAAGTCGGCCCAACCCGCTTCAATCTTGTCATTGATGCCCTTGTTGAGGTTGCCGTCGTTGTTGCGGACCTGGGCCTGGAGCTTCATGCCCCGTGGGCCTATGACGTTCTGAGCCAGAAGCTGAAGGTACTGGCGGGCGGTGGGGTTGTTGAGAGCCAAGTCCCGGGCGTTGGCACGCAGACGATAGAGGCTGGTTCGGATCTGGGAGTCGATGGTGGTTGGGGAAATGATCCAGTCCCAGAAATTGCCTCCGGATGCACCCCGGAAGGCGGAATTGTTGCTGACCTTGCGGTAACCGAAGCGGGACAGAATTTTATTGAAGATGCCCGCCATGTCAGTATCCCCTGCCGAACGTGACGGTGACGGACGGGCCGATCTTGCCGGGGTTCAGTTCCCGCCAGTAGAGGCCGGCGTAGACTGAGCGGAGCTTGAGCAGCTGGTCGTGGGGGATGCGGGCCAGGCGGCGACTGGATGTGCCGGTATTGATCTCCAGCTGGAGTTCGTCCTGGGAGGCCCGGTTTTCCAAGACCGCGTCAATGGCGTCGAGGGTGCGCTTGACCCGGGAACGGCCGTCGTAGGTACCTGTGGTGATGGCGGAGAGGTCGGGTTTTACGGTTAGATTTCCGGAATAGACGGTGTGGCGTTCGGTGTTCCTGGTGACGTAACCCTGGAGGTAATACTCGCCGGAGGTCGCCGGAGCGGAGTTGGAGACGAGGTAGCCGCCGGCGTCCGCGGTTGCGGTGATATCGAGCAGGGCCGGACCGCGCAGGGCATAGGAGAGTTCCCAGCCTTCGGACGGCGGAAAGTCCACCAGGGTGCGGCGCCAGGTGATGGCGTCGTTGGCGGTGACTTCGGTTGGCTCTTGGGTGGGGACCTCGTACATGGGCGTGATGGTGACAAAAAAAATGGACCCTGGAAAGGTCCACATTTATGCCATTGGCACCCATTGTCACAAAATGTTGGGGTAGGATGAAATTTTCAGGCTGGATGTTGGGGGTTATCGCGCCGGCAATTCCACCATCCGGACCGACTGGATCATTTCCTGAGTGGTGACCGTGGCAAGGATGGCATCCAGGTGCATTTTGATCTCGTCGGATGTCTGATAGCGATCCAGTTGGCTGATGCAGGCATGCCGGATTTCTCCGGCGACCGAGTTATCCAGGCCTATCATCCGTATTCCTTTGAGGGTGTTGCTTGAGGCATCGACCAGAAACAGGTTGACCATGTTGGCGGCGCTGCCGAGGTAGTCCTGGTAGGGGCGGCCGTGCTCCTTTTCGGCCAGGATGTTGATGGAGACGTCCACCGGCCATTTAATTTCCGGGAAGTAGAGGAGGAAGAAGGGGATGGCTTCTTTGATGAAGGCGCCATAGCGGAGCATGCCGCGCTTCCAGGCCTGAACCTCTTTGGAGTTGAGGCCGTTGGCCCAGCAGTAGACGTCAAAGGACTGTCCGACAACGGCGGCGATAACACAGTCGTTTTTGCCGTGAGGGTTTTTGATAGGGAACGATTCACCAACCTTATACTGCTGCATCGTCTTTTTCCTCCTTCTCCTGCCTGTCTTTCCTTTTGGATACCATCTCCCGGGCCTGCTCGGGGGTCAGGGTGCGTTTTGACTTGCGGCCCTGGATGCGGGCCGCCTCCTGTGTTACCAGTTTATCGGGTATGTCTTTGCTGCAGTGCGGGCATTTCACAATTCAACCTCCTCGATGCGATATTTCAAACCTGAGTCATACAGTTTTTTCACCAACACAGCCAGCCGGCGATGA
>CAZRCR010000466.1:0-2852 GCA_964598615.1 uncultured Anaerolinea sp. | reverse complement strand
GACGGCGACCCCAACCTTCGTCTCCCAACCCGTGACCGGTGACTACGACCCGGCGAATTTCATTGCCACCGAGATCCTGGGGCGTCCCACCGATACCTCCGTGACCGTCAACGTGGTTCCCGCCTTCGGCATGGATATCTACTACGAGTACGGCACCGCATCAGGTACGTACACAGCCCAAACCATCCTGCAGACCGCCGCGGCGGGCATACCGCTTGAGACGCTCATCTCCGGTCTCCAGCCAAACACGCGCTACTATTACCGACTTCGCGTCAACGGCGCGGCCGGGATAGAGCACTCGTTCATGACCCAACGCGCCGCAGGAAGCACCTTCACCTTCGCGGTCCAGGCCGATTCGCACCTCAACACCGACAAGCACTGCACCCCCGAACTCTATGCCATTGCGATGGAGAACGCGGCCACCGCTCACCCCGACTTTTTCATCGACCTGGGTGACACCTTCCGCACCGACAAACTCAAGACCATCGATCAGGAAAACATAGATCAGATTTACATCGACCAGCGCCAGTATTTCGGCATGGTCTCGGCTTCGGCTCCGCTGTTCCTGGTCAACGGAAACCACGAGATGGAATGGGGCTGGCTGCTGGACGGTACCCCCAATAATCCATCGGTTTGGTCGGCCAATGCCCGCAACCTGTATTATCCCCAGCCCGCCCCCGACGCGTTCTACAGCGGTGACCCGCTCCAGGTGGAAAACATCGGCCTGCTGCGCGACTACTACGCCTGGACATGGGGCGACGCCCTATTCGTGGTCATCGATCCCTACTGGAGCACCACCACCGACCCAAAACAAAGCGGAAACAATTGGGATTGGACTCTCGGCGAAGCCCAATATCAATGGTTTCGTCAAACGCTCGAAACCAGCGATGCGGCCTATAAGTTTGTTTTCACCCATCATGTGTTGGGCGAAACCCGCGGAGGCGTGGAAATGGCGAAGTTCTTCGAGTGGGGCGGTTCCAACCGAAATGGAAGTTGGGGCTTTGACGACCAACGCCCCGGCTGGGGGCTTCCCATTCACCAGGTCATGGTCGAGAACGGCGTAACCATCTTCTTCCAGGGGCATGACCATCTCTATGCCCGCCAGGAACTGGACGGTGTCATTTACCAGACCGTACCCATGCCCGCCGATACGAACTACGTGACCCCCAACCAGGACGCATACACGTCTGGGATGACTCGCCCCGAATCCGGCTACCTGAAAGTGACCGTCTCTCCCGCCGGTGTGACTGTGGACTACATCCGCTCCTTTTTGGCGCAAGATGAAACGTCCACACAGCAGAATGGCATGGTGGATTATTCTTACACCATCCCCGCGCCGTAGGTCACGCTTGAAGCGTGACCTACAAAATGACTCTCATGCTAGAATCAACCTATGCCCAAAACCATCCTCGTCGCTGACGACAAAGCCAACATCCGCAATCTCGTGCGTGACTACCTCGAAGCCGAAGGCTTCCGGGTGGTCATCGCTGCCAATGGCCGCGAAGCGCTTTACGCCGCCCGCGCCGAAAAACCGGACCTGATCCTGCTCGACATCATGATGCCCGAGATGACCGGCTACGAGTTCATCCAGGCCTACCGCAAGGAACGCCAGACGCCCATCATCCTGCTGACCGCCAAACTCGACGAGACCGATAAAGTCCTCGGCCTCGAACTCGGCGCGGATGACTACGTCACCAAGCCCTTCGGCATGAAAGAACTGGTCGCCCGCATCCATGCTGTGTTGCGCCGGGCCGGGAACGCCGCACCTGCCGGGGCAGACGTTCTCACCAGCGGCGGCATCCGCCTCGACCGCGAGTCCCGCACCGTCAGCGTGGACGGACAAGCTGTCAGCCTGACGCCCTCCGAGTTCGACCTGCTGGCCGTTTTGATGTCCGCGCCGGGACGGGTGTTCTCCCGTTCCGACCTGTTGACCAGGTTGCAGGGCAACACTTACGAGAACGTCGAACGCACGGTGGATGTCCACATCCGCAACCTGCGCACCAAGATCGAACCCGACCCGTCGAACCCGGTCTATATCGAGACCGTGTTTGGGGTGGGGTATCGGTTCCATGCGTAAGGGCGACCCGCCTGGCACAAACATTCGACATGTCAGCGAGAATCCTTTAAAAACAACGACCTATTCAAGCCCCAACGGGTCGCCCCTACAGAAACCATGAAACTCTCCCTTAAACTCACCCTCGCCTTCCTGCTCATCAGCGTGATCGCCATTGGGCTGGCCGCGCTCTTCGTGTGGACCACCACTGCCGCCCAATTCTCCCAGTACCTCGTGGACCAGCGCCAGGCCGAATTTGTGACCGTTGCCACCGAATACTACCAGGCCAACGGTACCTGGCAGGGCGTGGACACGGCCCTGCGCGCCGCCGGTCTGCTCCCGCCCCTGGCCGCGCCCGGCACGGCCCAGCCCGATCCCCAGCCCTTCGCCCTGGCCGACCAGAACCGGGTCATCATTATCCCCGGCGGGCAGTACCAAGCCGGTGAAAAGGTCAAGCAGGGCACCCTCGACCGCAGCATCAGCATCGAGGTCGGCGGAGTGGTGGTCGGCACCGTACTCATCACCGGACAGGTTCCTGCCCCGAACGCCCTTGAACAGAAATACATCGACAGTGTGAACAGTTCCCTGCTGATCGCTGCCATCGGCGGCGCGGCCATTGCCCTGCTGCTCGGACTGTTCCTGGCCCGTTCCCTCACCCGCCCGGTGCGGGACCTGACAACTGCCACGCGTACCCTGGCTTCCGGCAAACCCGGAGACCCCGTGCCGGTGCGTTCAAAGGACGAGTTGGGCGAGTTGGCCGAATCCTTCAACCAGATGAGCGCTGACCTGGCACGCGCCA
>CAZRCR010000465.1:0-2853 GCA_964598615.1 uncultured Anaerolinea sp. | reverse complement strand
CCCAAGCCACAGACGCGTTCCGGAAACTCAAGTGCCAGAGACAGAGCAATCCCTCCCCCCATGGAATGACCGACAACCACGGCTCGAGCCAGTCCCGCATCATCAAGGAACTCTTTAACAATACGGGCATAATCTTCAACAGACTGACGGCCTGGCCCTTCAGTTTTCCCATGACCCGGCAGATCAAGAGTATAGACACGCGCGTCAGGGAGACGTCGCAATTCCGGTGGCCAGGAAAGGTGGTCACCGCCTGCACCATGAAGAAGCACCAACGGCGGGCGTGAAAGCCCGCCGCCTTCATGGTAAAAGTAATGAAGTCCGGCTGCGATGGGCATGGATTATTAACGTTTCCCGGCAGCGTGGTGCAGCCGGTCGGCGGCTTCCTCCGTCAGCGGAATATAGACCTGCACCCGCGTTCCTTTTCCGGGAACGGACTTGATATCAAGCACACCGTTTACAAGTTCAGTACGCTCGCGCAAGTTGACCATGCCGAGGCTGCCACGCTGGTCATAAGCCCGATTGACGGCAGCCACATCGAAGCCAACGCCATCATCCTTGACTTCCAGAAGCGCCATCTCCTTTTCAAAGGGACGCAAATTGACCCAGATGTGCTCGGCACGGGCATGCTTGCGGGCATTGTTAACTGCTTCCTCAACAATATAGAAAATAACTCCCTGTTTCCCCACTTCCAGACCTTGAAAGACACTTTCATCCACGCTCACCAGAACATTTTGGGAATAAGTCTCTTTCATTTTTTCTGCCATGGACTGCAAGGCCGGGAGAAGCCCCTGCGACTCAAGCACAAGCGGGCGCAGGGTAAAGAGCATATGGCGAATCTCCTTGGTAGTGCGGCGAGCCAGCTCTTCGATGCGGCCCAATTCCTCATCCGCTGACTGCATATCCTTCTTCAGGATGCGCCGCGCCATATTGACACGCATTGCAATGGCTGATACCGACTGAGTGGGGCCATCGTGCAGGTCGCGTGCCAGTTTCTTGCGGGCCTCTTCTTGGACCTCAATCATGCGTTCGCGTTCGTCAACGATATCCTGATAGAGACGAGCATTCTGAATCGCAACCACCGATTGACGTCCAAGAATATCCAACACCTCACGACGGTCACTGGTGAAATATCCTGGTTCCGGATGGCCAAAGAGCAGAATACCGTATGCATTAAACCCGCTGCGCAGTGGGAAACAATAGATTTCGCGGCACTTTTGGAATGAAATAAAGCGGTTCAGCTCGGGATCCTGGCTTACATCCTTGAGCAGAACCGGTTTATCCTGTTCAATGGCCTGGGCAACCGCTCCCTGCTGACCTTTGATGACCACACGCATGTCCGCAGGTGTCAGGCGGCGTGCCGACCCGATTTCCAGCGAACCCTCTTTCGAGAAAAGTAGAACAGCACAAACAAGCCGGTCATCAGCCGTCGCTTCGTCATCTGTATTCAGGGCACTCAGACTCAGGTCCAGAACCGTTTCGAGAACACGCTGATAATTCAAGGTGGCTGTCAATGTAGTAGTCAGATTATATATGGCACGCAAGCGTTCATTATCCACACGGGATTTTCGCTGAATGGTATTCTGCTGGAACTGGAGACGACGGCGATTAGCTTTATTCAGTTGACCGCTCAGATAGGCCAACAAACCTGCCACAAGGAAAGTCAACAACACCGACGCGCCCATGATGACCAGCGCAAGAGGAACCACCGTTTGCGAAAGGGTAATGGCAATCTGAACAGCCGAGACAAGCACAGCAGCAATTAATACGCCTTTCCAATCAAAGAAGAAGGCGGCCGTGAAAAGTGGGATGAATATCACCCAAAAGGCCGGGCTATAGAACCCACCGGCCAACACAAAATAAGCACAGGTGAAGAGCAAGTCCACGCCAAGGCTTACATAACGATGTAACGGTATGTGGATGTTAAGACTGGTCAGCAGGGTGAGAACGATATTCCAAACTACCATGCCCACTAGAAGAATATTAGGCAAGGCACTTAGATGCTCCCCCAACGCCAAGGAAACCACCACTCCTAGCAGGGCAAGCCAACGCAGGGAAATGATAAGCCAATCAGGAACGTAGGGGGAATCGGATGACCGTGCGGCCATATTCAAATCATAACTTAAACTTGCAAGTTCGAATGTATGATTTTACAACTGTAAAGCAATTGATATTTACGCTTTAGAGTTGGATAAGCCTATTATGATGCCCAGCGGAACCCAGATCATTGGCATGGCAAATGAATCCAAACTCAGGCCAAGGACTACCACTGCCAAAAAAGAGAAAATTCCCGCCACCCCTACAAATACAACATCTTTGCGGACAGAACGCAACAGACCAAGCGTTTTTCCAAACACAAAAAAGTAGAAAGAAAGAAATGCCCAAAAGCCAGCAATGCCGGTTTCGGCCAACAAGCGGATGAACAGGTTCTTGGAATTCGGGTAGACAGTATTATCGGAAGACAAGAGACGGGCGATCTCAGGAATATTGAAATGCGCCCAATCCGGGAGAGCATTATGGATGTATAGGCCCAAAGCGCCAAAGCCCACCCCGGTGAAGGCGTGCTGTTCGAATACTTTCCAACCAGCGGCGGCATAAGCAAAACGCGGTCCGGCGTAGATGGTAGTGAAATAATCCACCGGGTCACTAGTGGTG
Source organism: uncultured Anaerolinea sp. (assembly GCA_964598615.1). GTDB lineage: Bacteria > Chloroflexota > Anaerolineae > Anaerolineales > Villigracilaceae > UBA877. The sequence goes on along the minus strand of CAZRCR010000465.1, from coordinate 201 downwards.
GCAAGGGACTGCCAGATGGTGGCGAAATACTCATTGCTGGAGAGAATATACCCGCCGGCCACCAGTCCACCGGCAAACGCGAAGAAGATTGCCAGCCGCGTCCAAACCGCCACAAAACGCCGGTCTGCGCCTGCCACAGGCATGCGGAAGGGATCTACCAACCAGCGCCAGGCACGGCGGAACACTTCTCCGCCTGTCAAC
>CAZRCR010000464.1:0-2856 GCA_964598615.1 uncultured Anaerolinea sp. | reverse complement strand
CGCCTTCGAAGGGCTGGAGACGATGGACCGGTTAATTGACCCGCAAAAGAAACCGGCCCTGCTCGAACAGATCCGCAGCGAAGCGGACCTGGAAACGGGCCGCGTCACCCCGTCACGTTCCAACGCTGAAACGTCGCAACGGTCGAATGTGGTTCCCGCTCCCCTCCCGCTTCCCGAAAAACTGGGGCCGCGGGTCGTGAAAGACATCCCGCTCGAGATGGTTTTCCAGCACCTGAACATCAACGAACTTTACCGGCTCTCGTGGGGCGCCAAGAACACCCACGGCGCGGACTGGGAAAAGCTCAAAGCCGAGTTCGACGCCCGCCTCGACCGGATGAAGCGTGAAGCACTCAAGACCGGCTGGCTCAAACCCCAGGGCGTCTACGGCTACTTCGCCTGTCAGGCAGATGGGAATGATCTCATCATTTTCTCTCCCCGGAATCCGCGGCAGGCGGAGGGGGATGAGATCGCCCGCTTCACCTTCCCCCGCCAACCCGCGGACGATCACCTGGCACTCTCCGACTACTTCGCCTCAGTCAACTCCGGCCAAATGGACGTGGTTGCCTTCCAGGTCGTCACCGTCGGTCTGGAAGCCACCGAGCGCTTTGATAAACTCCAGGCAGCAGGTGATTATTCTGAAGGCTACTTCATGCACGGCCTCGCCGTCCAGACCGCCGAAGCCACCGCCGACTACCTCCACCAGCATATCCGCCGCGAACTCGGTCTCGCCGCCGGGCAGGGCAAACGCTACTCGTGGGGCTATCCCGCCATCCCGGAGTTGGAGGACCACCGCAAGGTATTCGACCTGCTCCCCGCCGAAAAAGAACTCGGCATGAGTCTCAGCCCAGCCTACCAGTTGATCCCCGAACAATCCACCGCCGCGATCATTGTCCATCATCCGCAAGCGAAGTATTATAGCGTTGGCGAATCGCGCGTCGAACAGTTAATGAGGTGAGCATGTACCGTACGTTGTTAAGATCCAAGATCCACCGGGCCGTTGTCACGAGCGCGGACATTGATTACGAAGGCAGTCTGGCCGTGGACAGCGCCCTGATGGAGGCCGCCGACCTGCGCGAGTTTGAACTCGTCCAGGTGGTCGACATCGAAAATGGGGCACGTCTCGAAACCTACCTGATTGCAGGCCCCGCCGGGTCCGGCATCATCCAGCCCAACGGCGCGGCCGCCCGCCTGATCCAGCCCGGCGACCATATCATCATCATGGCCTATGCCCAGGTTCCCGAACCCCTGCCCGCAGACTGGCACCCGGTCATCGTGCTGGTGGACGAGAAGATCTGCGTCAAGGAGATCAAATGAGCCGGGATTTCCGCTCTTTTCGGGAAAACATGACCGCGCCGCTCGTTGCCGATGGAGCTATGGGCACCATGCTGCATGCCCGCGGCATCAGTTTCGAGCAGTGCTTCGATGAACTTAATCTTACCAACCCCGCCGTGGTGGCGGATGTGCACCGCGAGTACATCGAAGCCGGGGCGCAGATGGTCCTGACCAACACCTTCGGCGCCAACCGCTTCAAACTGGAACGTCACGGTCTCGAAGACAAAGTGGACGCCATCAACCGCGCCGGGGTGGAACTCGCCAAGCGCGCCGTGGCTGCATCCTTCAAGGATGTGTTCATTGCAGGCGATATCGGACCGTTGGGCGTGCGCATCGCCCCCTTCGGCCGCGTCCACACGGACGAGGCACGCTCCGCCTTCACTGAACAGGTTAAAGCCCTGACCGGGGCCGGGGCCGATTTGATCGTCATCGAAACGATGAGCGACCTGTATGAGATCCAGGAAGCCATCCGGGCGGCGAATGACGTTGGGGCAACACATGCGTCGCCCCTGCCAGTGATCGCATCGGTCACCTTCACCCGCGATGACCGCACTCTGCTGGGTGACGATCCCGTCAAGGTGGCGCGTACTCTGCGCGCCGCAGGCGCCGATGTGCGCGGCGTCAACTGCTCCGGAGGTCCGGCACAGCTCCTGCGCGTGCTCAAACAGATGCGCCAGGCAGTGCCGGATGGGCACTTCTGGGTCAAGCCCAACGCCGGCTGGCCCGAACAGGTGGGCGGACGCATCATGTATCCCGCCGACCCGGAATATTTCGGCGACTACGCCCTGGCTTTCTGCGAAGCCGGAGCCAGTATCGTCGGCGGGTGCTGCGGCACCACCCCGGCCCACATCGCGTCCATCCGCAACGCCCTGGACAAGAATCCCGGCGGCTGTGGCGCACAGGCCTGGGAAACTTCGGAAGTCTCTGAGATTTCCGAAGTCTTGAACGAGAGTGAGCCGCCATCCCAACTGGCACAGCGACTCGCCTCCGGCAAATTCGTCATCTCGGTCGAGATGGACCCGCCGCGCGGCCTCTCCACCCACAAACTCATCGCCGGGGCGTCCCTGCTTCAGGAAGCCGGTGCAGATGTGATCAATGTGGCCGACAGCCCGATGGCGCGCATGAGAATGTCCGCCTGGGCAGTCTGTGACGTGGTCCAGCGTCAGGTGGGAGTGGAGACCACCCTGCATTTCCCCACGCGTGGACGCAACCTGCTGCGCGTGCAGGGTGACCTGCTCGCCGCCCACGCCCTCGGTCTGCGCAACATCTTCGTCGTCATGGGCGACCCGACCTCCATCGGCGATTACCCCGAAGCAACCGACAACTACGACCTCGTCCCTTCCGGCCTGATCAAGCTCATCAAGCAGGGATTCAACGCCGGGCTGGACCATTCCGGCACGAGCATCGGCCAGCCGACCAATTTCTTCGTCGGGGCTGCGCTGAACCTGAAGCCGGCCGACCCAGACCAGGAGATCAAGAACACCCGCCGCAAGGTCCAGGCTGGAACTGATTTCTTCCTCACCC
>CAZRCR010000463.1:0-2857 GCA_964598615.1 uncultured Anaerolinea sp. | reverse complement strand
TATTCGCCGCTGCGGGGCTGGTGGTATAGGTGCCGGAAGCAACTTCCGTACCGGTGGCGCAGTCCGTGCCGCCGATGCGCAGGCTGAAGTTGCCGTTCTCATCGGCATGCCAGGTGATGGTGGTATCGGAGTTGGTCGGGTTCGGGTTGATGGTGGTGATCGTGACCACCGGGGCGGTGGTGTCTTTGGTGACCGTATCCGTGGCGGAACCCTGATTCGTGGCCATATCGGCCACACAGACACGCAGAGTGTTGACGCCCTCGGAGATATCCGTTGCCGCGATGACGGTGTTCATCGAAGCCGGAGTGGTATAGCTGTTCGCAACGATCTCGGTGCCGGTGGTGCAATCCGTGCCGCCCACGCGCACGCTGTAGGTACCACTCTCATTGGCAGACCAGGTGACGGTGGTGCCGCCAGTGGTCGGGTCCGGGCTGACGGCGCTGATCGTAACAACCGGGAGAGTGGAGTCCACGTTCGCAGTGTCTGAGTCGAAGCCTGTATTTCCATAAGCATCGGTCACACAGACGAACACGGCATTGACGCCTTCAGCCAGCTCGGTCAAAGCAATGGTCGTATCCACAGAAGCGGAACTGGTATAGGAACCATTTTCGACCTCGGTGCCGGTGGTGCAATCCGTGCCGCCCACGCGCACGCTGTACGTGCCATCTTCGTCCGCGGACCAGGAAACGGTCACATCGGAATTGGCCGGGGCCGGGCTGACAGAGATGATCGTAACGACCGGGGCGGTGACGTCCAGGTTGAGGCCAACGACAACCGGGTCATGGTCCGAGATGCGGTACATGTCCGCGTTGTACAGGCTGACGATCTGTCCTGCCGACTTGTAGTTGGTGTTGTAGTCCAGCACGCTGGGTTCATCGGAGTTGATGTGGAAGTCGGCCACATCGTTCGTCTGGGCATACAGGCTGGGGGAGGCAATGGCGTAATCGAGGTAGCCCCACTGCCCATCGAAAACGTAGGAGTAGGCATCCGAACCGCCAAAAGCGTCTATCATGTTGATGAAGCCGGCATCCGTAAAGGCCGTAATGGGGTCTTCCATGGCATAGGAGTTCAGGTCGCCGACAATGAGGATGTCGGAGTCTCCGGTGCCGGTCGGGTCGGTGGCGTACCAGGCAAGCAACTCGTTGACAGCATTGACGCGCACCGCGTTGCAGCCGCCCTGGTCGTCGTTGATGCCATCGTCACAAGTGCTTCCTTTGCTCTTCAGATGGTTGACATTGACGAGGAAGATGCCGCCATCCGTATTTTCGAACGCTTGCAGCAAAGAGGGACGATTACGGGCGCTGGTATCGCCGCCATTGACGAAGTCGGTGGAGTTCAGGACAGCGGTCTGCCCGACCGGGGTGACGCGAGCGGGCTGGTAGATCAGCCCCACCTTGATGGCGTCAGTGCCAAGGGCATTGACCTGGCCGGTCTCTGTATCCACGTTGATGAAGGCAAATCGACCGGGCGTGGTGGCGGCATTGAGCTTATTCACCAGATCCTGGATGGCACTGGTGGCACCATACCCATCGTTCTCCATTTCCACAATGCCGTACACATCGGCATCCATCGCCAGCATGGCCGCCACGGTCTTGTCAGACTGGCGGAGGAACTCAGCAGCATCGTCTGCGCCGCGGCAATCCGTGGAGCCGCCGCCCACCCCCAGGGTACAGTTATCGACCGTGTCGGGAAGACCGTCAAAGGTATTGAAATAGTTGAGCAGGTTCATGCCAACGACAACGTTGTTCCCGCCCACATCCGGCACTTCGGTGGGACGGGCGTTGACTGCTGCAAAGTCCCAATATCCATCCAGGGCATTGACCGGGCGGATGCGGTAGGCATTCGGGCTGTCCGCATGACCGCCCCAGGTGTAGTTGAAGACACCCACCAGCCCGGTGATGGTATCGCCGCCGCGCAGGGTATTGCTGGCCGAAAGCGGCAGGCCGCCGCGCCCGAAGACGATCGGGTCGACATTCTGGCTGTTATTGGCATCATCGAGGATGATCTTGTTCAGATCATTGGCCGCCTGCACCAGCGCGGCTGCCGCACCGGGGGCAGCAATGCCGGTCGGCTGGGGAAGTTTCCCATCGCCGGAGAGCGTAACCTGCCCAAAGCGGCCCAACTGGTAGATCTCGGTCACGTACAGTGTCTCCGGGATGCGCACCAGCATGCCTTCGTATTGTTCCATCTCAGCAGCGCTGCTGAAGGGCAGGCTGATATCAGTCGGAGTGACTGAACCGGTATCACAAACGAGGACCGATGAAACGGAGCCAATCTGGGTCTGGCCCTGGTATTCGGCAGCCGTGCCGGTCACGCGCACCAGGTCACCCACGTTGACATAATTCGTGCCGTTTGTGTAGACAAAAATGCCATCCGAGGTGGCCGCGTCGCCGTCGCCGTCTTCATCCTGCAGGAAGAAGCCGCGGATCTGACCGGAGCCGGAGGGAGCTTCATAATCGCCGATCACCACACCCTGTGTGGTGACAGCGCCAGTGATGGCGGCCGTCGGCCCACTGCCCTGGATGCTGTAGGCGTGAGTGTATGGCATGGCGCACACGTCTACTTCGGTCGTGAAGCCGAAGGAATAGTTCGCGGCCATGGTGTCCGGAGGTTCGATGGAATCCTGATCCGTCACCCCGGCTGCATAGACGGTCACCGTGCAGGCCGTGCCATAGGGGAGATCAATGCTCGGATCGATGGTGAAGGTGGTTGGGCCGCCCATGACGTTGGTAGAAGAAACGGTACGCACGTCGGAGCCGCAGGCGATCTGGAACCAATCACCGGTTACATTGACATCCTCATCGAAGGTAATATTGATGTCGCTGCCAACGAGGACGCCCGTCACCCCATCGACCGG
>CAZRCR010000462.1:0-2866 GCA_964598615.1 uncultured Anaerolinea sp. | reverse complement strand
CCGTGCAGAATTTGGAGAGTCCTTCCAGCAAATGGCGGGTGATCCAATTGTATGGGAGAGGAAATCATAATGTCTCTGCGGCAGATTTTCCGTACATTTTCACGTTGGCTTTTCTATGGAGAGCGCAAGGGTATTCGTCGATCCATCTGTGGTAAGGGAAACATCTTCCGGGCGGAAGGTGCCAGTTTTTCCAATATGGAGTTGGATATTTTAGGAGATAATAACTCCATTGTGATTGGTGCCGGTTCCCGATTCAATAATGTTCGCTTCCGCGTGCGTGGCTCTGGTCATCGCATCGAATTTGGCCCCAATTGCAAAATATCGCGTGGCGGCGTTATATGGCTTGAAGATGATAACTGTACTTTACTGGTTGGCAGGAATACCAGTATGGTGGATGTTACGATTGCTGTTACAGAACCGGGGTCTGCGGCCACGATTGGCGAGGATTGTATGTTCGCCAACGATATTGATATTCGCACTGGTGACAGCCATTCGATTATCGATCCAGTTTCTGGCCGACGTTTGAACTATGCAGCAAATGTTGTAATTGGTAACCATGTCTGGATTGCCCCGCATGTAGTAATTTTAAAAGGTGTTCACATCGAAGAGAATTCAGTTGTGGCGACCGGCGCAGTGGTTACAAAATCAGGCGGTTCGGGCGTGATCTTGGGGGGGAACCCGGCGATTGAAATCAGATCCGGTATTTCTTGGAAGCGTGAAAGGCTTCCACGTTAATTCTTGAAATACAATTACTGAAATCAAGGAGAAAAAACATGTCTCAAACCAAAGTTCTCGTTACCGGTGCGGGCGGCTTCATTGGCCATAACCTCGTCACCTTCCTGCGCTCCAAAGGTTACTGGGTGCGCGGCGTGGACATCAAGTACCCCGAGTTCACCGAAGTGGACGCGGATGAGTTCGAGATCCTCGATCTGCGCCGCTGGGACAATTGTCTCCAGGCCACGCGCGGTATTGATGAGGTTTATGGCCTCGCTGCGGATATGGGGGGTATGGGCTTTATTTCGAACCATCATTCGCAGATCCTGCACAACAATTCACTTATCAACACCCACATGCTCGAAGCCTCGCGTATCAACGGGGTGAAACGCTATTTCTACACTTCTTCTGCCTGTGTCTATCCCGAATATAAGCAGACCGAAGCCAACGTGGTGCCGTTGAAAGAAGAAGACGCCTACCCAGCCATGCCGCAGGATGCTTATGGTTGGGAGAAACTGGTCATGGAGCGCCTGTGCACTCACTACCGTGAGGATTATGGTCTTGAGACGCGCATCGTCCGCTTCCACAATATCTTCGGCGCTTACGGGACCTGGGAGGGGGGCCGCGAAAAAGCCCCGGCAGCCATGTGCCGCAAGGTAGCTATTGCCAAATTGACTGGCAATCACGAAATCGAGATGTGGGGAGATGGCGAACAGACCCGCTCTTTCTGCCACATTGAAGACTGCCTCGAAGGTATCTATCGTTTGATGCGCTCCGATCATCGCTTCCCGCTTAATCTGGGTTCCGATGAGATGGTGTCCATCAACCAGTTGGCTGAAATGGTTGCTGATATTGCTGGTATCAAGATCACCATCAAGCATATTGACGGGCCGATGGGCGTGCGTGGCCGCAACTCGGACAATACTCGCTTGCGCGAGACCCTCAAGTGGGTTCCCCAACTGACCCTCAAGCAAGGCCTGGAAAAAACGTATCCTTGGATCGAACAGCAGGTTTCAAAGAAACTCGGTCTCGCAAAATAGATTTATCAGTAGGTCACGTTTGTAGCTTGACTACCACGTGGCAAACGTGACCTGCTTTTCTACAGAAGAATCCTATGGCTTTCCTGACCATCTTCACGGCTCCCAAGCCGTTCACCAACCCGCATATCAACATCATCCAGCGCAACGCACTTTCTGCCTGGACACGCCTGCATGATGTGGAAGTGATCCTGATTGGCGACGAACCCGGTATCCCCGAGGCGGCACAGGAGTTCGGCGTCAAGAACGTGAAGGAAGTGGCGCGTGACGAGAAGGGCATTCCGCTGGTGGATGCCATCATGGAGATCGGTCACAAGCACACCAGCACCCCCATGCTGTGCTATGCCAATGCTGACATGATCTTGATGTCCGATGCGGTGAAAGCTGCCCGGCAGGTTTCGATGCAGATGAAGGATTTTCTCCTAGTGGGTCAACGCTGGAATCTCGACCTGACCGAACCCTTCGACTTTAGCGGAGACTGGGAAACACGTCTGCACGAACAGGTCAGGCAACGCGGCGAGTTCTATTCGCCGTGGGGCATCGATTATTTCATCTTTCCGCGTCACCTTTACACGGCAGTTCCCAGTTTCACTATTGGACGACCAGCCTGGGATAACTGGATGGTCTATCATGCCCGTACAAAGATTGGCATGGCAATTGATGCCTCTCGCCAAGTGATTTCTGTCCACCAGAACCATGATTACAGCCATCTGCCCAATAATAAACCACCCTACGGTTCGGAAGTTGCCAAATCTAATCTGGCCAAGGCGGGTGGACGCCGATGTGTTTATAACATTCTCGATACAAATCGTGAATTGGTTCAGGGTCGGGTAATCCGCCCCCAGGTCCGAGTGGTGCGCTGGCTGCGGCATTTGGAACATGTTTTCGTTAATGACAAAGGCGCGGGTTGGGGTTGGGAAATTTCGCTCCGGCTCCAGCGTTTACAGCGTCCGCTGGCTTCCAAACCGAGGAGGTAGTATGCCACGCGTTGGTCACAATCCTGCCCGGTTTATAGAAAAAGTGGACCAGCCTGCCAATATCACGGTGGCGGTTGTCAATTGCATCCCATTCTTGAGTGGTTATTACGAACAAAGTTTGGAAGTGCTGAAAGTACT
>CAZRCR010000461.1:0-2873 GCA_964598615.1 uncultured Anaerolinea sp. | reverse complement strand
GACGATGAGACCAGCCAGCACATCGCCGGTGCCGGCGCGGGCAAGAGCAGGCGTAGCAACCGGGATGGTGGTTGTCTGTCCATCCGGGGAGGCGATGACGGTGAATGCGCCCTTCAGCACCACCACGTGCCCCCACTCGGCGGCAAACTCGCGGGCAACAGACAACCTGTCGGCCTGGATCTCGTCCACCGGCAGGCCCGTCAGCACGGACATTTCGCCGGGATGCGGGGTCAGGATCGAGGTCCGCGGTAGGAGCGCAGGCCAGTTCTCGATCTTCGCCAGCAGTTTCAACCCGTCCGCGTCGATGACCAGCGGGGGCAAGCCTTTCTCGTTTTTCGGCTCATCCTTTTTCGTTTCGCCCTGCGTGAAGCCGATCCGGCGTCCGCTGGATTTAATTGTCGAGTTGCCGGTCAGTAGTTTTTCGATGAAGTCGCGGCTGGTATCTTCCAGGCCGAAGCCAGGGCCGATCAACAAAGCCGTGGCGCGTTCCAGGTTTTTGGTGAGCACGTCCGCCGCGGCAGCAGAGATGACACCCATCTCGTGCGGGAGCAGCACCCAGGTCGCTTCGGGGAAGTGCCCCGCCAAAGCCGTATGCAGCGGGGCCGGAACCGCCAGCGTGACGAGGCCTGCGCCGATACGATAGGCCGCCTTGCCCGCCAGCAACGCCGCGCCCGTATAGTTGACCGATCCAGCCGCCTCGAGCGCCGTACCAAACGTGCCCTTGTGGGCATCGGCTGGCCGCCCCGGCAGAATCGCGGAAGCAAGGACTTCATCGGCCACTTCGTGCTCGAGCAACTGCCAGGTCTTGAGCATCCCCAGGTCGCCGATCTCCACGAGACGTAGTTCGCCTGCCAGTTCGTAAGCCGGGAGCTTGAGCAAACCCTGTTTGACAGCAGCCATGGTCACGGTCGCGTCCGCGGGAATGACCTGGGGAGCAGCTTCGCCCGTGTCACAGTCCACGCCGGAAGGACAATCCACCGCCACCAGCGTGGGCGGCCAGTCCATTTCAGCCAGGATGCCCTGCACGGCCGCCAGTACGCGGCCCACATCGTCTTTCAGGGGAAGTTTGAAGCCGGTGCCAAGCACGCCATCCAATAAAACATCGGCAGTTTCGATAAAAGCCTGGAGTTGTTGGAAGTCTCCATCTTCTTCGGCGAGATAAACCTCGCCATCGGCATCTTCCAGGCGCTTGACCAATGGGTCGCCAGTCACCTTGCGTTTGACAAGGTAGGCACGCGCCGTCCAGCCTTTTTCGGCCAAGTGGGCCAGCGCCACGAGGGTATCGCCGCCGTTGTTACCGGGGCCGACCAGGCCCAGTACCTGTATCTCTTCCTCGTCATCCTGGTAGTAGGCCAGTTCCATCACTTCATGGGCCAGGTTGTGGCCGGCATTTTCCATCATTTGGGCATAGGTAAGGCCATTGGCATCGGCTTCCTGTTCCACCGACCGCATTTCCGAGACTGTGACCAATTTCATGGGAACCTCCGTTTCGTGATTTCATTCTACCAAAAGTTCCCCGCCGAAACAAAAGACCTGTATAAGAGTTTGGTAAAAAAATAGCGGCTTGCGCCGCCATTTTTGTCTGCAAGATCATTTGCCTTCGATCTTCATCTTCCGCTCCAGGAAGGTGACGATACGGGCGGAGAACAGCGTCAGGACCAGGTAGAGAAGCGCGACCATGATCCAGGTCTCGATGGGCCGGAAGGTGGTGGAAACCACCTCGTGGCCGCGCCGCGTCAGGTCCGTGACCGCCACCACACTGACGAGGGACGAGTCCTTCAGCAAGGCAATGAACTCGTTACCCATCGGCGGCAGGATAACGCGGATGGCCTGTGGAATGATGATGAAGCGCAGCGCCTGGAAACGGCTCATGCCCAAACTGAGGGCGGCTTCCATCTGTCCCTTGGGGATGCTCTGGATCCCGGCCCGGTAGATCTCGCTCATGTAGGCCGCATAGCAGAACGTCAAGCCAAGGATCGCCATTGGGATGGCCGGAGCGCGGTAGCTGGCAAGGAAACCAATATTGGACCATTCCCCGAAATCCTTGACGATGGCCGGAAAGGCAAAATACCACCAGATCAACTGGACCATCAACGGGATACCGCGCACCAGTTCCACATACAGGGTGGTGATACCGTGCACGACCTTCGATTTTGCGAGGCGGCCCAAGCCCCCCACCAGGCCGAAGATGATGGTAAGGATATATGAGGTCACGGTCACAAAGATCGAGATTCCCACACCGCTTAGAACATACTTGAACACCCGGCGGTAGATCGGATCTTCCCCTGCGGGCGTACCGGCCGGGGTGATAAGTACCAGGAGCGCCACCAGGGCAATAACAACCAGAAGCAGCCACCACCAGGCATCGGGTCTCTGCTCGGAGGGAAGGACCGTCACCTTGGCTGATGTTTTCGAATGCGAGTTTTGATTCGATTGCTCGGGCATGACACCTCCAACAAATAAGAAGGCGAGGCGGCTCAGTAGAGCCGCCCCGCAAGTACACCACTATATGCGAGTTACTCGCCGCCGAACCATTTGACCGTCAGTTCGTCCAGCAGGCCCTGCTCCGTGACCGCGGCGAGACCGTGATTGATCTTCTCGAGGAGTTCGGTCTTATCCTTGCAGACCGCGATACCGAACTGCTCAGCCGTGAACACATCGCCAACAGCTTTCAGGTCCTCAGGATTCTGGTTGACATACTCGTAGACCAGGGTGTTATCGGCAATGACCGCGTCCACCTGACCGTTGATCAGGTCGAGGAAGGCCAGGGCGACCTGATCGTAGGCCTTGACCCCGGTGAAGTTGAAACCCTGGGCGGCGTAGACGTCGGCGATGTTCACGCTCTCGCCGGTCAGGCCGACGTAGGACGAGAC
>CAZRCR010000460.1:0-2891 GCA_964598615.1 uncultured Anaerolinea sp. | reverse complement strand
GCATAGGTTGCTACCAGCGGAATGGGGGCGTTGCGTAGCAGCCAGCCGTAGGCCACGAACCCACCCAGCGAGCCGAACACGATCAGGTAGGCCAGCCCCAGCCAGGAGTGGGTGGAAACAGCGCTGATGTTGAAGGTTTTCCATTCCCCGCTCAAAAGACTGACCAGATACAGCCCGGCGGCGCCAGCCAGCATTTCCATACCGGTTCCCATCAGCGGGGAGCGCGGCATTTCGGCCTTATGGCTGTAGACCGAGCCGATCGACCACAGGAAAGAACCTACAACCACGGCTCCAATGCCCAGCAGGCTGGCATGGTTACGGCTGTCGAAGATGTTCTGCGGACCGATCAGGACCACAATGCCAATAAAACCGGTCAACAGGCCGACGAACGCCTGCCAGCGCGGGCGCTGTTTGGTGTAAAAGATGGCCTCGATCAGTACCATCCAGATCGGCGCGGTACCCACCAGCAGGGCAGCCATGCCGGAGTTGATGCGTCCCTGCTCGGCCCAGGAGACCAGCCCGTTGCCGCCCAGCAGGAGCAACAGTCCAACGATGGCGGCGGACAGCCACTGCCGTTTGGATGGCGGCGGGTCGCCTGCCAGCCGTCGCCAGATCACCAGCAGCGATCCGGCAACCAGGAAGCGTGTCCCGGCCATCAGGAAGGGTGGGATGGTTTCCACAGCGAACCGGATGGCAAGATAGGTGGAACCCCAGATCAGATAGACAGCAAGCAGTGCAATAGCAATGCGTAGTTTCATGGTTGTCCCTTTGCGAAGATGGGCGATTGTATTTCTTTTTCACCCCAATGCAACCCGAAAGTTGCGCTCCAGCTGGAAACTCGCAAAAATTGGAGAGACACACGGGAATGTTGGCAGTATAATCAACATAATATGTCCATCTTTTCCGGGAAACACATCGTTCTGGCCGTCACCGGCTCCATTGCTGCCTACAAAGCTGCCGACCTTGCCTCCAAGCTGACCCAGGCCGGGGTGCAGGTCGATGTGTTGCTCACTCCCGGCGCGGAGAAGTTCGTCACTCCGCTTACCTTCCAATCCGTTACCGGGCGCAAGGTCTACACCGATGCCGATCTGTGGGGTGGTCAGGCGCATGTGCTGCACGTGGGTCTCGTCCACAGCGCCAACCTGTTCGTCGTCGCTCCGGCCACGGCCAACACGATTGCCAAGATGGCGCGCGGTGTCGCCGACAACCTCGTCACCATCACGGCCCTGGCGGCGCGCTGCCCTCTTCTCGTCGCTCCGGCCATGGATGTGGGTATGTTCGAGCATCCGGCCACTCAGGAGAACGTCCGCATCCTGACTGAACGCGGTGTCCATTTTGCCGGGCCGGAGGAAGGCCGCATGGCTTCCGGTTTGGTGGGGCGTGGTCGCTTCATGGAACCGGCCGACCTGCTCGGCCATGTGCGCCTTTTGCTGGGAAAGGATGGCGCGCTGACAGACAAGAAGATCGTCATCACTGCCGGGGGGACGCAGGAACCGATCGACCCGGTACGCGTTATCACGAACAAGTCATCCGGCAAGCAGGGCTATGCTCTGGCGCAGGCCGCCCTCGATGCGGGCGGGACCGTCAGCCTGGTCACCACTCCCACAGGACTCAACCCGCCGATCGGCGCCAAGGTTGTTCACGTGCAGAGTTCGGGTGAGATGCTGGAAGCGGTGTTGAAAGAGTCCGCCGGGGCCGACGCGCTGGTTATGGCCGCGGCGGTGGCTGACTTCCGTCCGAAGAGCGTTGCCGAAAACAAGTTGAAGAAACGGGACGGGATTCCGCAGATCGAACTCGAAGCCGCACCGGATGTCCTTTTGGCGGTGGCAGGCATGGGGTCCGACCGGCCGCGGGCCGTGATCGGGTTTGCTGCTGAAAGCCGCGACCTGCTCGAAAATGCCGAAGCCAAGCTTAAGTCCAAGAATCTGGATATAATCGCCGCCAATGATATTTCCGCTCCCGATGCCGGTTTCAGCGTGGATACGAACCGCATCACCCTGTTGTATGCCGACGGCAGGCAGGAATCCTTTCCGTTGATGGGTAAGGCGGAAGCGGCGGAAGCCATCATCGAACGTTTAGCGGTGCTCCTGGAGCGTAAATGACCAAAGTTCTTGTAATCTCCGACGTACATGCCAATCTGACTGCCCTCGAGGCTGTCCTGGACGATGCCGGGAAAGTGGACGAGGTTTGGTGTCTGGGCGATGTAGTGGGCTACGGCCCCCAGCCGAACGAATGCATCGAACGCCTGCGCAGCCTGCCGAAGTTGACCTGCATGATGGGCAACCATGACTTTGCCGCGGCCGGGGATGATGGCATGGAAGTGTTCAACACGGATGCCCGCAAGGCCCTGCTCTGGCAGCGTGAGACCCTGACTGCGGACAACAAGGAATTCCTGCGCGGTCTTGCCACCACGCTCACCGAACGCGGCGACGCATCGCTGGTGCATGGCAGTCCACGTGACCCGATCTGGGAATATGTGATGAACACGTTGGTGGCGCGCATCAACCTGTCGTTCTACGAGACCCCCTGGTGTTTTATGGGGCATTCCCATTTCCAGGCGGTTTTCCAGTTCGATGAGAAACAGGATAACCTGACCATCGAAGTGCCGCGTCCTGCGGAGCAGTATCCGCTCAAAGATCGAGCCATGATCAACCCGGGTTCGGTGGGACAGCCGCGCGACCGGGACCCGCGGGCAGCCTATGGGCTTTACCATCCTGGCAAAAAACTCTGGGAACCGCGCCGGGTGGAATACGATATCAAAACGGTGCAGAAGCGCATCCTGGATGCCGGGCTCCCGCCTCGTCATGCCGAGCGGCTTTCCGGCGGCTGGTAAGTGATGATTTCAACCCCTTCCCTTGCCCGGGAAGGGGTTGTTGTTCCCCGGAACTTTC
>CAZRCR010000459.1:0-2892 GCA_964598615.1 uncultured Anaerolinea sp. | reverse complement strand
ACCAATCCCTGCCCGAATGGAATCCTTGGGCGAATGGATGACGATCGGTTCCCCATCCACACTGACCTGCCCCGAATCGGGTTTATACAGGCCATAGAGGATGTTCATGAGAGTGGTTTTGCCTGCCCCGTTCTCGCCCAGAAGGGCGTGAATCTCGCCGTGGCGCAAATCAAAATTGACGCCATCATTTGCGAGAACACCCGGGAATTGCTTGGTAATATTCTTGGCTTCAAGGATGATATTATTTTCAGGCATGGCGCGCTCCTATTTCTCGTACGGCACGCCGTCCGCAGCCGGGGAGACGGTCTTGCCAATGATGCCGGTCAGGATGATCATGGTCAGGATGTAGGGGGTAAGCCCCACGATGTAGGAATTCTGGAGAATGGCCCACTGGGCCGGGATCACATCACGATAGACCTGCATGTTGATCTGCAAAGCCTGTGCAGCGCCAAACACCAGAGATGCCGCCCAGGCTCCAAAAGGCGTCCAGTTACCGAAGATCATGGCAGCCAAAGCAATGAAGCCACGACCGTTGGTCATCAAAGGTTCAAAAGATGGGACAGATTCAAGAGTGAAGTAAGCGCCGCCCAAACCAGCCATCAATCCACCGATTATCACGTTGATATAGCGCATCTTCTCCACGTTGATACCAACCGTATCAGCGGCTTTCGGATGCTCACCAACGGCACGGGTACGCAATCCCCAGCGAGTTTTGAACAACACGATGTGCGTGATGACCACCAACAAGATGGCCGAAATCACGATCGGCTGTTGGTCGAATATCTTGCCGATAGAATTGGACACAACCGCACAACCATCCGTACTGCCGAAAAGGTTGCAAATTCCTGCAATCGCTTCCCGAACCGGAATATGGATGGTGGGTAATGTTCCAGGTGCATGGGGGACATTCCCGCCGAAAATAGAGCCAGATTCAAAGAAAAGTTGGCGATTCAGAAAGCCTGTAATGCCAATGGCCAGGATATTAATGACCGTACCGCCAATGATCTGATCGACTTTGTACTTGATCGACAGAACGGCGTGAAGCAAAGCCATCAGTGCGCCGGTCAAGAGGGCGCACAGAACGCCGATCAACAAGCTGGGCATCGGGGGAATGCCCAAAATGGTATTCATGTAGATAGCGCCCAGCCAGCCAAAAAAGGCTGCTGAAAGCATCATACCTTCGATACCGATGTTCACCACGCCGGAACGCTCGCAATAGATCCCGGATAATGCCCCCAATGTTAGAGGGGTTGCAACGGTGATGGTCGTTGCCATCATGCTGGCAATGATCACAATCGGTTTCTGCGCCTCGCTCCCCACCAAAACAACCAGGGTGAAGAGAGCAGCGATGATAAGTGCGATGAAACCAAAACGTTTCCAATCCATACTACTCTCCTTTACCCGCCCCAGCCGCGTGTCAACACAAGGCGGTCTCCACGGCTTTTGATCCGGTAAATAAAGCGGATAATGGCATCCGCAGCCACAAAGAGTAGGATCAAAGCCTGGATTACAGAGATAATATCCACCGGAATTTGCGTCAGGAACTGCATTCTGGTTGCGCCATTACGCATGGCAGCAAACAGGATGGACGCCAGCACCACCCCGGCTGGATGTGTTTTTCCCAACAAAGCAATGGCAATGGCATCGAACCCATATCCTGTGGAAAAACCGAGTTCATGGCGATAGTTCAGGGCAGTCACTTCGATGGCCCCCGCCATGCCTGCCAATAATCCAGACAGGGCCATGCTGATAATAATGGTGCGCTTGACATTGATCCCGGCATATTTGGCAGCATCTGGATTCGAACCGACAGTACGGATCTCAAAACCAAGGGTCGTTTTCCAAATGACAAACCAAACCAGGAAGGCGACCAGCAGGGCAAAAATAAAACCCCAGTGGACTCGGTACCCTTCGAACAAGGGAGCGATACGGGCACTCAAAGCGATTTCAGGGGTTCGCGCGATCACATTCGTCGGGCTGGGATCCTTCATCGGGCCATTGAGCAGGTAGCTGGTCAGATTGAGGGCAATGTAGTTCATCATGATCGTGTTGATCACTTCATGACCACCAGCATATGCCTTCAAAAAACCCGGGATAGCCGCCCACAAGGCACCGGCCATGGCACCCAATCCCACAGCAAGAGGAATATGAATAATTGCAGGCAAATCGAAGCCAAGCCAACCGGGCAGGGCATAACCGATCAAGGAAGCAACGACTGCTCCAAGGGCCAGCTGGCCTTCTGCGCCGATATTGAAGAGGCCGCCTTTGAAAGCAACAGAGACCGCCAAACCAGCGAAAATATACGGCGTAGCCCAAATGGCAGTCTCGCTCAGACCTTTCCAGGAACCAAAAGCCCCCTGGATAAGCCCGATATAAGCTAAGAACGGATTCCCGCCCACGGCAGCAATGACGATACCGCCAACGACAACCGCTGTAATAACAGCCAATAAAGGCACAAACAATGTCTCAACTGCAGAAGACAATGCCTTTTTGATCATGAGTTTGATTTTTGATTCAGACTGTGGCATTTCTGTTCTCATCCATCCTGCCTAGAGTAGACAGACAAAACTGCTAACAAGAAGGGGAAAGGGAGAATTCCCTTTCCCCTTCGCATTACATTACTGAAAGAGCCGGATTACTCGGCGGGTTTGGCTTCCGGAACACCGGTTTCGAGTTCGCCGCTCAGAAGCATGCTCTGAATCTCTTCCATGCGGGTCTTGACCTCATCCGGAACCACATCTTCGAGATCGTGGTAGGGAGCGTAACCAGCTTCGCCGAGGAAGTTGCCAGCCGGGAAGGCAGCGGTGCCAGCCTGGGCGTCCTTGGCAGCCTGGACCAGTTCAACAACGCCTGGGGTGATGAGTTTCATGGCGCTGGGGAGCATCTGGGGGG
>CAZRCR010000458.1:0-2894 GCA_964598615.1 uncultured Anaerolinea sp. | reverse complement strand
GAGGCGGCTCTCTTTGGGGCTGAAGTGATCCGCGTGAGCGGCAACTACGACCAGACCAAGCAGATCGCTTCCCAGTTTGCCCAGCGCCGTCACTTGTTACTCGACCGCGGTGCCAGTTCCGTACCAGCCCGCGAGTCCATGAAGACGATTGCGTATGAGATCGTGGAACAGCTTGGCTGGCGTGCCCCTGATTGGTATATTCAGGCTGTCAGCGGAGGTTTGGGACCGCTGGGTGTATATCAGGGTTTCAAAGAAATGCTCGAGATGGGATTGATCAGCAAAATTCCCAAGCTCGCCATCATCCAGGCTGAAGGCTGTTCGCCTATGGTAAAGGCTTTCAAAGCTGGAAAAGATGTGGCCGAACCGGTTATACCCGATACCTGCATCATCATTTTGTCCACAGGTGACCCCGGAAAATCTTATACCTACCTCTGGCAACTGGTGCAACAATATGGCGGTACAATGGAATCGGTGACCGATGCCGAGGCTTTTGATGCCATGCGTTCCCTGGCCAAGAGCGAGGGAATGGCTGTGGAGCCTGCCACAGCGGTGGCATATGCCGGTTTGGAAAAGATGCTCAAGAGCGGCATGATCCAGCCCGAAGAGACGGTTGTTGTCAACTGTACCGGGCATACGTTCCCGGTCGAGAAGCATGTTCTTGGCGACCAGTGGGCGGTGGATGTGCACCTGAGCGAAGGTCAGGCTCCGGCGCCGCGTGAAGGGTTGCAGGCTGCCCTCGAAAATTTGGATGAAAGAGCCACAACTGTTCTGCTGGTGGACGACAACTCTGATGACGCGCTTCTCATCCGTCGTTTGTTGGAAGGGTATAAGGCCTACCGCGTTTACCATGCCAAGGACGGATGGGAAGGTTTGGCGGTGGCACGTCAGAAGTTACCCGACCTGATTGTTACCGACCTGACCATGCCCGGGATCGACGGGTTCGGGTTGGTGGAAGAGTTGAAACTCGACCCGCGTACCAGGGATATCCCCGTGGTGGTCGTCAGCGCCAAAGATATCACCCCGGAAGAACGCGAACGGCTCAACGGTCACATCCAGGCGGTATACCAGAAAGGTTCCCTGCCGCCGCGTAAATTCGTGGACAAAGTTGTACAAGTCATTGAGGATGAAAAGAAATCCGAGTAGGAGTGCCAAGCATGGGACATAATATTTTGTATATTGAAGATAATCCAGATAACATGATGCTGGTCAAGCGTGCCCTTGAGGCGCGTGGATACCGTCTTCTTGGAGCGGCCACTGGCCTGGATGGTGTTGCCGTAGCGGAAAAAGAAGATGTGGATCTGATTCTTTTGGATATCAATCTGCCGGACATCGATGGATATGAAGTGGCCAAGCGTTTGAGAAGCAGCACCAAACATGCCTTGGCCTATACGCCTATCATTGCCATTACAGCCAATGCTCTAAAAGGGGATGCCGAAAAAGCCCTTTCCTCTGGGTGTGACGTCTACATGTCGAAGCCGATCAACATCCGCGAGCTCTGGGCGCGTGTTGAAGGGTTTGTGCCGTCTCCCAAAGACTAACGGGAGCATCCCTCTCCATGAATCCAACATCTGCTCATTTTTCCTACCTGACAGACATCGTCTGTTCGGATTGCGGAAAAAAGTATCCTGCCAACGAAGTTAATACCTTTTGCCCGGATTGCCAGGCTCCTTTACTGGTTCACTATGACCTGGATGCTCTTTCCCGAACTCTCGATCGCGACTCTCTCCTGAGCCGTCCCAAAGGGATGTGGCGCTGGCACGAACTCCTGCCTGTTAAACACCCCGAAAACATTGTCTTCCTTGGGGAAGGGGACACGCCTTTGATGCGTGTAACCAATCTCGGCGAGGAACTTGGCCTTACCAATTTGTACATCAAGGATGAAAGCCCCAACCCCACCGGTTCCTTCAAGGCACGTGGTCTCTCCGCGGCAATTTCCAAAGCCAAAGAGTTGGGAGTTACCAAGCTTATCATTCCCACTGCCGGGAATGCCGGGGGAGCGCTGGCTGCTTATGCCGCCCGCGCCGGTTTGCAGGCTCGCATTTTCATGCCTAAAGATGCTCCCATGGCAAACATCATCGAAAGCCGCATGACGGGCGCAGATGTGATCCTGGTGGATGGCCTGATCAGCGACGCAGCCGGTATGGCCGGTGTGGCTGCCCGCAAAGAAGGTTGGTTCGATGTTTCCACGTTTAAGGAACCCTACCGCGTGGAAGGCAAAAAGACCATGGGGTATGAACTGGCCGAGGCTTTTGGCTGGGAACTCCCGGATGTCATCATTTATCCCACTGGCGGCGGGACCGGGCTGGTGGCCATGTGGAAAGCTTTCGCCGAACTCGAAACGCTTGGCTGGCTCGAAAATACCAAACGTCCGCGTATCGTTTCGGTGCAGGCCGAAGGCTGCGCCCCTATTGTCAAAGCCTTCGAAGCCGGGGCATCCTTCTGCGATTTCTGGCTGAATGCTGAGACTCTGGCCTCCGGCTTGCGCGTGCCAAAAAGCTTCGCCGATGCGCTCATCCTGGAAGATTTGCGTGCCAGTCAAGGCACGGCGGTGGCGGTCAGTGACGCCGAGATCTTCGCCGCCCAGCGTCAGATTGGCCGTATGGAAGGCATTTTCTCGGCTCCTGAAGGAGCGGCCACCTTTGCTGCCCTCCGGAAACTGGTGGAACAAAAATGGGTACGAACCGATGAGCGTATTGTTCTGTTCAACACCGGCTCGGGCCTGAAATATCTTGAGGTGGGGCAGGAGTGATTTTATCGCTCTGGTGAATTACATCCGAAGTCTGCAAAGGCTTCGGATGTTTGCTTCTTGAGAAGATGATGTATCCTGATAACCGGGCGATCTGCTTCTGGTCTATCAAACTCCTCTCTGAATGCAGTAAAATGTCCTAAACATG
>CAZRCR010000457.1:0-2900 GCA_964598615.1 uncultured Anaerolinea sp. | reverse complement strand
CGCATCCCGCGTTACACTGAGGGCCGCGATAAGGCCGCCCGCGCCGAGCTGCGCTTCCCCGATCCCTCCGCCAACCCGTATCTGGCTTTTACCGCCATTCTGTCCGCCGCTCTGGACGGCATTGACAAGGGCCTCAAACCGCCCAAGCCGCTCAACAACATCAACGTCTACCACCTGACCGAGGAGGAACGCCGCAAGATGAAAATCGCATCCCTGCCCGGTTCGCTGGCTGAAGCGCTGGACGAACTTGCGCGCGACATCGTCATACAGGAAGCGCTGGGCCCGGCCATCTACGACGCCTTCACACGGGCCAAGTGGGCCGAGTGGGACGAGTTCCGCATCAAGGTGACTGACTGGGAAGTGGAACGCTATCTCGAAATAGCCTAGCCCCCGGCCGCCCGATCAATCAACGGGGCGCGACTTGCACGAAAACAGCGGAAAAAGATTACAATCCGCATCGCATGCGAACCGCGTCCCGTTTTAATTCCGGGATAACAGGATATCGTTCCGAACACTTATTGGATTGGAGAAACTTTAATGGATAAAATGCCCGCTCTTTTTATTGGTCACGGCAACCCGATGAACGCCATCGAAGAGAACGAATTCAGCCTTGCCTGGGAAGCCGCCGGGAAAGCCCTGCCACGTCCTCGCGCCATCCTGTGCATTTCGGCTCATTGGGAAACGGACGGCCCGCAGGTGACGGCCATGCCCCAGCCGCGCACCATTTACGACTTCTACGGCTTTCCGCCTGAACTCTACGCCACCACCTATCCTGCCCCCGGCTCTCCGGACCTAGCGGAACGCGTCCGTCGCGCCGTCAAATCGGTCGAGGTGCGCCCCGACCTGACCTGGGGTCTGGACCACGGCACCTGGTCGGTGCTCAAACGCCTGTTCCCCGCTGCTGACATCCCGGTGGTACAGTTCAGCCTGGATAAGGTCAAAGATATGCAGCGCCACTACGATCTGGGCAGGCAATTGCAGGAACTGCGCGAAGAAGACATTCTCATCGTTGGGAGCGGGAACATCGTCCACAACCTGCGCATGGTCAGTTGGGGCGGCCCGGCCTATACCTGGGCGGACGAATTCGATGCCAAAGTCCGCCAATGGATATTGGAGGATGACCATGAACCCATCATCCAGTACCAGAAGCAAGGGCAGCCCGCCCTGCTCTCGGTCAATTCGGCAGAACACTACGAGCCGTTGTTGTATATTCTGGCGCTGAAAGAAGCCGGTGAACCGGTCAGTTTCTTTGCCGAGAAGGTCTTTTACGGCTCGCTATCTATGCGCTCGGTACGCATCGGGTGAAGCGGGCGTATAATAGTCCGGTACTCATCAAACCTCATGGACAAGGAAGGTTGCTATGCTTAAGAATCGGCGTGAAGAGAAAGCTGTTTTTGGGCGCGGCGGCACCGCCAACCGTTTCAAGATGCGCCAGAAATTGGTCTCGATCGGCGATGATTTTGTGATCGAGAACGAACAGGGCCAGAAGGTCTACAGAGTGGATGGCAAGGTCCTGCGCATCCGCCAGACACTGGATTTCAAGGATATGGATGGCAAGAAGCTGGCGCAGATCCAGGAACGCATGATGCGCGTTAAAGACACCATGGCCATCGAAGACGCGGACGGGAAGACCGTGGCCGAGGTCAAGAAAGCTCTGATCGCCCCGCTGCGCGACCGCTATACGGTCCGCATCAAGGGTGGCCCGGACATGAAGATCACCGGCAACATCCTCGATTACGAGTACAACATCGAAGAGGGGAACCGCAAAGTGGCGGAGATCTCCAAGAAGTGGTTCCGCCTGACGGACACCTATGGCGTGGAGATCGCACCCGGCGAGGATGAAGTGCTGATCCTGGCTGCCACTGTGGCGCTGGATATGATGTCCCACCCGGACAAGGGCAAGGAAGATAAATAGAGTTTCGAGATCGAAAATTTGCTTTTACAAAAATAATCATCCCGAAGGTTCAATGCCTTTGGGATGTTTTGCGGTTAAAGTCACTTTGAAAGCATCATCTACTATATCAGCTATTGGAAGCTCCTGGCTGTTGTACTAATAAAATTAATTATAAAGTGGCCGAATGAACTTATGCTGATTGACTTTGATTCTTGTGCTAGGCGTCCAAGCCAATAGCCTACCCAAGGAGTAACAAACCAAAAAAAGAAAGATGTGGATAATTTACCTGTATGAGCTACCCAAAACAGTAGCATTTGGACAATAACGATTTTCTTTTCACTGATGTTGAGAGAAGCTAAGAACATCCATAGCATTCCCCGAAATAATGCTTCCTCATAAATAACGCCCCATAATTTATAAGATATGATCCAAATGATGTTCCCGTTCCATGTTTGCGGAGCTTGGGTGGATAATAAATCCAGAATAGGTAAAACCAGAACAGGAATTGCTCCAATAACCAGTATTGCAGCAATTTTAGAATATTTCGGTCGTAAGTTTCCGAAAGTGAACTTTCTTTTTAGCAATAGAATTAAGATTACTATTGCTGTACCTAAGAAAGCGATACCAAATACCGACGACCATGTAAAAAAGAACAAGAGTAAGCCCGTTGATGAAAACAAATAAATAAAAGCTCTATCAATATTTAATTGTTGTAAGTCTTTTCTGTTCAACCAAATAACGAAGGCGATCAGTAGGTAGGTGGCTGCGATGTAATACCACCAGATTGACCAAATACGAGTTAAATCGCCCAAAAGCCATTTTGGCCAATAAGAATCAGTAACTCTGGTTGCCAAAAGAATAAACAAAATAACAAATGTCGTTTTTTTAGAGATGTTTTGGGGTTTCAACGCTTGCACTTTATATGAGCCTTCCCAGCAATGTGCTAGGTTATGCAAAGGATGATTTATGAATCCTCCCACAGGCTTGGAACCCGTGGGAGGATAAA
>CAZRCR010000456.1:0-2902 GCA_964598615.1 uncultured Anaerolinea sp. | reverse complement strand
CTGGCATCCAGCGTGGGATACGCCATCCTGTCACTGCTCGGGATTGTCGTGTTGATCGGCTTCCTGCGCCTGCGCCGCTGGGCCTGGGTCACCTTGATGGCCTGGACGGGCGTTTCTCTGGTCATTTCCCTGTTGGATTATTTCTATACCGATCCCAATTATGCAGTGATGGCCTCCAACGTCATTATCGCGTTCGCGTTGAACATCCCCGATGTACAGAAGATATTTGGATTAAGGCAGGTTAACGATGAACCCGCCCGTTGATACTTCCTATATCCCCGCCTCGTTGCCGGACCTGGAACTGTTGCGCCGTTTCGAGCCGGTCGTTCGTTACACCCAGGGTGAGCAGTTCTTCCCCGGCAATGTGGAGGATTACGTACGTGAGTGCAGCCTGTGGGAACACCATGCCGATGGGAGCGAAGAACTGCTCGTCCCGCAGGGACAACTGACCATCGAAGAACTGACTGAGGCGCGCCCGGCGGAATTCGGCTCGGTTCGTTTCCTGCGCTTTGTGGAACCGCTCGATCTGACCGAGTCGGCCCAGGTGCTGGCGAACCAGTTGCTTCTACGGCTCAAGAAACGCAACACCTTCCATGCCGGGATCGGGCGTCTTGCCCGCGGCGGGTTCCTGCCGCGCTTGGCGGACGGTCTCTTCTCCCTGTCCTTCCTCCTGCGTGGACGCGTCTCGGCGGCCACTGCTGCGGCCGCCGAACTGGACTACGATGCCATGTTCGAAGAGAACCCGCATTACACCTATTACGGGCGTGTTGCCCGCCAGAATGGCTGGGTGGTGCTCCAATACTGGTTCTTTTTCTACTTCAATTCCTGGCGCTCTGGTTTCCACGGCGTCAATGACCACGAGTCGGACTGGGAAGTGGTCAATGTGTATCTCTACGAAAGGGATGGACAGCTTGTCCCCGAGTGGGCGGCCTATGCCTCGCACGATTACAAGGGTGATGACCTGCGCCGCCGCTGGGATGACCGCGACGAGCTGACCCTCGAGGACGGTCACCCGGTGGTATATGCCGGGGCTGGCTCGCATGCTTCCTATTTCCGCCGTGGTGAGTACCAAGCCGAGGTCAGTTTGCCGATGCCGGGCTGGTTCACCGGGCTGTTGAAGAGCCTGAACAAGTTCTGGGTGGAAACGCTCGGCCAGCCGCCGGTCAACCCGTTCCGCATCCCGTTCGTGGACTACGCGCGCGGCGACGGTCTTGCCATCGGGCCGGGGCAGAAGGAAGCATGGTTCCCGGTGCTGGTGGACGAGTCCACGCCCTGGGTCGGGCAATACCGCGGCCTGTGGGGGCTCTATGCCCGTGACCCGATCTCCGGCGAGAATGCCCCCGCCGGGCCGATGTATAACCGGGACGGGTCGCCGCGCGGCTCCTGGTACGACCCGCTTGGCTTTGCCGGGCTGGACAAGGTCCCGCCGCCGCCCCGGGCGTTGGAAATGCTCCGGGAAAACTGTGACCGGATCGAGGTCCGCCAGCGGGAATTGGAGCGTCTTGTCCTCGATAAGGCAAATGACCTGCAGTCGCTCGGTATTCGCCTGAAAGGCATGGAAGGCAACCCGCACCTGGCACGCCAGTTCCAGACGCTGGAAAAGAAGATTGCTGCCCTGGCGGAGGAAGTCCGCACCCTGCGGCGGGAACGTTCCGAGAATGCCGCCCTGCTGCAAGGGCTGACCCGGCGGCTGGCGCGCATGGAATCGGGCGATCGGGACGACCCGCGTTCGCACATCCGCCACCTGGCGATCCCCGCCACTTCGGATAAAGTGCGTTTCGGGGATGCCGCCGAAACGTGGGCGGCGATCAGCCTGAGCCTGATGCTGTTCGCCATTGCGGCGTTCATCTTCTTCGCTCCGAAGTATTTCTGGGTGGGACTGGGGATCATCTCCATCCTGTTCCTGGTTACCGAGTCCATCCTGCGGGGCATGTTCATCCAGACCGTGTCGCGCATCACGCTGGTGCTGGCCATGATCGCAGCGCTGATCCTGTTCTTCCACTTCTGGAAGTGGGTGATCGTGGCGGCGCTGGTGGCCATGGGGATTTCCCTGATGGTACAGCGTTTGCGGGAATTGACCGGGTAAACGGTTCGGGATATGCAGAAAACGAAACTCATCCTGATGAAGCGCAGATGAGTTTTTTTGTGGGGATTTGCCCTGTTTGCGCTAGAAGAAAGTTGCCAGATTCTCGGTTCTAACGCGGCCCATATTTTGGCGCAACTTTTCAGCTCTAAAAGGCTTGCCGTGGGCCGGGTAGATGATTCGCACACCGCTGTTCAGTATTTTTTGCCAGCTATGGTAGGTTTCTCCCATATTGGTCATGAACACTGTGCAGTAATGCGTTCCCGCCCAAAGCAGGAAATTGGCAGCGGCATCTCCGCAGAATGTCTCGCCGGAATCCAGGACCAGGGAAAGGTGGTCGATGCAATGCCCGGGGGTGTGAAGAATTCGGCCCGGTATGCCCAGTTCGCGCAAGAGCTGGTCATCCTCCCCCCCCAGCAGGATGTCGGTTCCGCGGATAACGAACGGTGGAAATGTAAGGGTCCAGCGCGGGTCGAAACGCATTTTCAACCCGGCAACGATTTTGATGAACCTGTTGATGTACCCGCCGCCGTGGCTTTTATCATTCGCGCCGCTTCTTAACAAGGCCTTTGCTTCATAACGGGCAATGATACGGACAGGCGCGTCGCGCGTCAATTCGTTCAAGAACCCGGCGTGGTCATCGTGATGGTGGGTTAGGAACAGGAATTTTATTTGTTGTAAATCGATCCCGCGTTTGGAAAGTTGCTGCCGATAGATCGGGTAATCTGCCTCATACCCTGTATCGATCTGCAGGTAACCATCCGTGCAGGGAATCAGATATGCTCTGGACAAGCTCAAGGGAAGAACGACCGGTTTCAT
>CAZRCR010000455.1:0-2907 GCA_964598615.1 uncultured Anaerolinea sp. | reverse complement strand
CATCGGCAGGAGGCCGGCCATGGGTAAAACGGACGGGAACGCCGATCTGGCAGCCCTGGCCGAGATCGACCGCCTCGTCCATGAGCCGGTGCGGTTGGCGGTGATGTCCCTGCTGTATGTGGTCGAGAGCGCGGACTTCATCTTTTTGATGAACCAGACCGGCCTGACGTGGGGCAACCTGTCGGCGCACATGACCAAGCTGGAAGAAGCCGGCTACATCGAGGTCGAGAAGACCTTCAAGGCGAAACGCCCGAACACGTCCCTGCGGCTGACGGAGAAGGGGCGGGAGGCCTTCCGGGGCTATGCTTTGCAGATGAAGCAGGTGTTTGGGGAATTTGAAGTGTAAAAAATAACTTGCCTCTTTTTTGAAACGGAAACCGGTTTGCTTGCAGGCCGGTTTCCGTTCGTTTTTTTACATCAACTGAGTGTTCTCAGGGCTACCGTGTATTTGATCGGTGGGCGGCTCTTTTTCAAGCACCGCCTTCAATTTGCCCCGGATTGTTCGTCGGTCGTAATTTGGCAAACAGGATTAGCAGAACGGTGCCCAGGGCTGCACCGACTATGAGCCATAGCGTTATCATAATGCCCATTGCTATATTTGACGCCATTCGGGAGGATATTGTGGACAGGGCAAAGATCTCAAAATGTGCAAAAAGATCGCCGATAGGAATTACCACAAACCTCATAAGCGGGTAAACAATGAAAGGACTTAAACCAGTCCCCAGTGCCGCGCTAGACAGAATCTTGAAGAGGGTATCGCCCCGTTGCTTTCCGATGGCGCCAACGATCAATCCGCTCACAACCAAAGCAATGATCAACGGAATGGGAAAAGCTTTGAAATCTTCGACAGACAGGTTGCCGGAATATTCCAACATGGCCACCCAGAGCAAGCCTATTAGAAGCGTTGTAATTACGCTTACCAAAACGTGCTTCGAACGCAAGTTCTTCATTTTTGGCTCCTTGCCGATTATAGAGACGGTCTCTCTGAAAGATGCGGCCCAATCCATCCATAAATTGGACCTGTCTCCATTCTCGACGTTTTTCCCCCTGCCTGCAACTGTGGAATACCCCAGTTGCAGGGCTTCAAGCCCGCCTGTGGCATTCACTAGTTTCAGAATCAGTTCTATTCTGGAACTTACCTGAAATTTCGCGTAAATATTCTTCAAATGGAACTCAACCGTGCGAATGGAAATATCAAGGGATGAGGCAATCAATTTGTTGCTCTTGCCTTCCAGCAGGAGTTTCAAGACATCCCATTCGCGGTTGCTCAATCGAGGAAATTGTACCATTGTGATTTTCTTTTCGAACTATTGTGTCTGGATACAGCAACAACAATTTACATTGGAATGACTCAACCGATTCAGGTTAATTCGCGTGTAGGTGAGTGAAGTCAATCCAATCCATTATGAAGTCTATGGCCAGAGACAAATTGCCTACTTGGCAATGGTTTTGCGCTTGTTCTTTGCGCGTAAAAAGCCGAGCGTTCAGTGATCTGGCATTTTTTAGAGCCGCGATCTGTTGATAGAAATGCTTCAACGGGATGATGTTGTCCTCACTTCCAGCCATCAGGAGCACATCTTGTGTTATCAGGTGTGATATATCTTGAGTCGTATATGGTCTGCTCTTTTGGAAAACATCGAAGAATGTGGAAACTCCCAGCACCTGTTGTGCTTGGTGCATTGCCCAGTCAAATAAGGGACTCTTTTTCATAATAGCTGCCAGCAGTAGATTGAAAGGCCCTGATGCCCCGGTGTTGAGCAGGAATTTCAGCAATGGTGCAATCGGCTTAAGTTTTTCAAAGGTTGTACCCCACCAATCAAGGAAAACATCATAAGCAATCACTCGCCGTACGCGTGGTTCTAACGCTGCAGCCCGCAAGGCAAAACATCCACCCATTGAAATTCCAAGTAATGTGACATCATCCAATTTAAAGTAGTCCAATATTGCTCCTAATGGTTTATGCCACTCATGTGTCAGGTATAACCCGGATTCATGCAATGCAGATCCCTGTCCTGGCCCCTCAAAGCATATAACATTGTAGCCCGAGTCACGGATAAACAAAATCACTGGAAAGAATTCTTCAATGTAACTGTCGTGACCGCCATGAATAACAATCGTGCTCTTAGGCTTGTCGTGTTGAAAGTGATATGCCGGGAGCAGACCGGTAACGTTGCCATCCATATACGGGATGGTAATGCGGTCAAAGTTGTTGGGACCTGCCTGTTCCAGTGATATGCTTAGGAATTGGTTCCGGGTTGATGCATTGAGTGGATCATCTTGCCGCATAAAGAACTCGGCAGACCGATAGTAGTAGGCTGCATGCAGTCTGCGCCCCTCGTGGAACGCTCTCTCCGCTAATGCAAGAAATTCTCGGCGATAGGAAGGATAATCCAACAGCCGAGGCGCAATACTTTGCATATCTTCCAGCGCACTTGTTCCCAGGTAGCTGATCCAACGATTCATCTGAAAATTTATGGATGGGTCGGGATGAAGATGATCATAGTAGCCAATATGAAACTTGAACTTATCCTGTCTCATGCCTTCTCCTCTCAGGCTGTCCTCGTCTGGCCCGGTTTGTCTCAATCTATGCTATGAAAGCATACTTTAGCGGCGCATCTATTTCTCCATTGCGAACTGATATTTTCATGATCGCTGTGTATCATAGGCTCTTGCGCATGTGCACACATTCAAAAGTTTTTCCGCCGATTTCACCAACTGTTTGTTCAAACTTTTGGAACCCTGCTTTTTCGTATGTTTTGATTGCCCGTTGATTGAACATTGCCACACCCAACCGAATATATTCACCGCGATAGTGACAATTTTGGATCGCGTATTCCACACAAGCCATAACAAATTCAACACCCAGCCCATGACCGACTAAATCCGGTCTGAGTCCAAAACCAATCC
>CAZRCR010000454.1:0-2907 GCA_964598615.1 uncultured Anaerolinea sp. | reverse complement strand
TGAACAGCCTGCTAAAGGATATTATCCGCGACCTGGCCGGCAAGTTCGATATCGATGCTTTTCTCTTGAGCCAGGGTGGTTATCTCGCCACCTATACACAGGATGTGAATGGCGTAACCCTGACCGGCGCGCAAGTGGTCTCCCTGATCGCCAGGAACTACTCTGTCAACCCAAGGTTGTTGCTGGCGCTGGTGGAATACCGCGCCGGATGGGTCAGCAATCCCAACCCCGATCCGGCCCTGAGCGAGATCCCCTTTGGTTTCAACGACGGCTGGTATGTGGGCCTGTACCGCCAACTGGCCTGGGCCTCCGTCCAACTCAATGACGGTTTCTATGGCTGGCGTGACGGGGCGGCCACCAGTTGGATTCTGGCGGACGGGTCGCTGGTGCGGTCGCGCCGACCATTAACGCCGGCACGGCGGGTGTGCAGAATTTCTTTGCCCGGCTGGACGGGTATTCAGCCTGGCTGAATGACGTATCGCCGAATGGCTTCTTCGCCACCTACCAATCCTTGTTCGGCTATCCCTTTGACTATGCCGTGGAGCCGCTTCGCCCGGCCAGTCTTGCCCAGCCGATCCTGCTCCTGCCCTTCCAGG
This sequence comes from uncultured Anaerolinea sp., assembly GCA_964598615.1. Taxonomy (GTDB): domain Bacteria; phylum Chloroflexota; class Anaerolineae; order Anaerolineales; family Villigracilaceae; genus UBA877. The sequence goes on along the minus strand of CAZRCR010000454.1, from coordinate 2,311 downwards.
AGGGGGAGATCTGGGCCTTTACCGGTGGTCCGCATCTTTCATGGGATGCCGGTTCCCCCTATGGCGCGCTGGACTTTGCCCCGCCTGGCGAGGCGATGGGCTGCGTGGAGGTCGATAACTGGGTCACGGCCATGGCTGATGGTCTGGTGACGCGTACCGGCGATGGTTTGGTGGTGCTCGACCTCGACCTGGATGGTGACGAAGGCACCGGCTGGGTGATCGTCTACTTCCATATCGAGAGCCGCGACCGGGTCCCGGATGGCACGCTCCTGAGAGCCGGGGACCCGCTCGGGCATCCCTCCTGCGAAGGCGGCATCTCCAGCGGCACGCATGTCCATGTGGCGCGCAAGTTCAACGGAGAGTGGCTCCCGGCTGACGGCCCGGTGCCGTTCAATATGAGCGGCTGGGTGGCGGCTGGAACGGGTGAAGAGTATGTTGGTACGCTCACCCGCAACGGCCAGGTGGTGGAGTCCTTCGAGGGCAACAGCACGATCAACCAGATCCAGCGTTAACTCTTACCGCCGCTTAAGCCGTCCCCATGACCGCTAAGGTATAATCCCGCCATCCCAATCACGGACACCCTCATGCGAAAACGTTTTGCCCTGTTCGCTCTGACCGCCATTTTTTTATCCTCCTGTACCGGCAACCTGTGGGGTAGTTATGACGCCTACCTGACCGACACGCCCGCCCCGACTGCTACGCAGACGGTCTTTGTCGATCCGGCGACTGTCACTCCCACTCTTTCCCAACCGACGGATACGCCCACGCCTCCGACAGGGGATCTTTCGCTCACACCCGAACTGACCGAGACTCCTTCCGCCACATCCACCGCTTCGATGACCTCGGTGTTGTATGTGTCCCAATCGGGTGACAGCCTGGATGCCATTGCCGCCCATTTCGAGGTTGGGGTGGATGCCATTTCTTATACCGGACAAATCCCTGAAACCGGGTTTCTTAGTCCTGGTACGGCGCTTGTTGTCCAGGTGGCGCGTACAGAAGAACCTGTTTCGCCTTCGACCAAACTCCTGCCCGATAGCGAAGTGATCTATTCGCCCAGCGCCGTGGATTTCGATGTGGACGCCTATGTGGCTGCCGCGGGTGGCAAACTCGCTTCTTACCGGGAATACCTGTCCATTACCGGCTGGACGAGCGGTTCGCAGGTCGTTCAGCGCATCGCCTACGAAAGTTCGATCAACCCGCGCCTGCTCCTGGCCCTGCTCCAGTACCACGGCGGCTGGGTGGAGGGCCAGCCCTTCCCTGATGTGGATGAGAACCTGCCCCTTGGGTACTCCGATCCGCTCTATCATGGCGTTTACCAGCAGATGCGTCTTGCCATCCAGGACCTGGCAGCCGGCTACTATGGCTGGCGGCGCGGCATCCTGACCGACCTTACTTTTGTGGATGGCTCCACCCTGCGCATCTCCCCGGACCTGAACGCTGGTACGGTGGCGATCCAGTATTACTTTGCCAGCCGCATGAACTACAGCGACTGGCAGGCTGCCATCGACCCGGAAACCGGGTTCGTGGCCCTGCACGAAGAAATGTTCGGCGATCCCTGGCTGCGTGACGATGCGGTCAAACCGCTCATCACCTCCAGCATGCGCCAGCCTGATTTCAGCCTGCCCTTCGAAGTGGGACGCTTGTGGAGTCTTACCGGCGGCCCGCACCCGGCCTGGGAACAGGAAAGCGTCTATGCTGCCCTCGACTTTGCCCCTGCCATGGCGGTTTCAGGTTGTGTCGAATCCACCGACTGGGTGGTGGCCATTGCCCCCGGTCTTGTCGTCCGCTCCGGCGGCGGTTACGTGATCCTCGACCTCGACGGCGATGGCTACGAACAGACCGGCTGGGTGGTGCTTTACATGCACATTGCCACCAAAGACCGCATTGCTGCCGGGACATGGGTCGATGCCGGAACGCGCATCGGCCATCCCTCCTGCGAAGGCGGCCTGGCTACCGGTACGCACCTGCACATAGCCCGTAAATTCAACGGCGAGTGGATCGGCGCGGGCGGACCACTGCCTTTCATCCTTTCCGGCTGGGAGGCCCATTACGGGGTTGCCGCCTACAAAGGCACTCTCACCAAGGCTGACCAGACCATCACAGCCAGCACCACTGGGACCCACGAAGCCCAACTGACCCGTCAGCCCGGGGAATGATCCGACCCTTGAACCGTTTGCGTACTTTTTCCCTCCTGCTTCTGGTGGTCCTGCTGGCTTCCTGCATCCCGCAGCCTGCGGCGGACCTGGAGCCTGCCACGCCCATGCCGACCGTGTTCGCAGGTCCCAGCGCCACTCCGCTTCCCACCCGCCCT
>CAZRCR010000453.1:0-2912 GCA_964598615.1 uncultured Anaerolinea sp. | reverse complement strand
AGGCGGTTGCGTCAACAAAACCATAGAGTGCAATAAGCCCAAGGAGGCTACGCAGGCGGTTAACTGCGGGAGGTTCAAACGATGATCTGGCCGAAACATTTCTTCACTTTTGATGCAGACGACGGCGGGGCGGGGAGCGGCGGCAATGAAACGCCGCCGGCAGCCCCGGAAACGCCCGCGCCCGCAGCGCCCGCTGTACTCCAGTCCCCGGTAGTCGAAACGCCGGCGGTCGAAACGCCGGTGGAAACGCCGGCCGTCATCAAGATGACCCCGGCCCAACTGGACGAACGGTTGAAGCGGGCCAAAGGCGGGGAGCGGGAATCTCTGGCGAAGAGCCTGGGCTTCGACGGCGTAGAGGCTCTGCAAGCCGCAGTCGAAGCCGGGAAGAACGCCCGTGACAAGCGCACCAACAAGCCCTTCAAGGGCGGCGAAGCCGTTACCAGCGAAGAAATGCTCTGGTGCGGACAGTGCCGCCCGTGCGCCGACGGCCAGCCCAACCACTGCGAGCAGTTGGACGAGGTCGGCTTCAACGTCAACGGTGCCTACACCAAGTACATTAAACTCCCGGCCCGTACCCTTTGGAGCCTGGAGCCCCTGCGCAAGAATTATTCGGAACAGAACCTGTTCGTGGCCGGCAGCCTGGTCGAACCGACCTGTGTGGCCTACAACGCCGTGATCGAACGCGGCGGCGGCATCAAACCCGGTGACCGGGTCGTCATCCTCGGTGCGGGTCCGGTCGGCATTGCCGCCTGCGCCATTCTCAAGCGCGCCGGGGCCTCGCAGGTCATCATCTCCGAGACCCAGCCCGAACGCGCCGCCATGGCCCTGAAACTGGGCGCCGATTACCACGTCAACCCGGCCAAGGAAGATTTCGCCGACCGCGTGCTCGAGATCACCGACGGCATGGGCGCCGACATGTTCATGGAAGCCACCGGCCTGCCCACCGTCGTCTATCCCGGCATCGAACGCGTCATCTGGGAAGGCCGCACCCTGCTCTCCACCGTGGTCGTCACCGCCCGTGCCGAAGCCAAGATGCCCGTCACCGGCGAAGTGCTCCAGGTCCGCAAGGCCCGCATCGTGGGCGCCCAGGGTCACTCCGGCCACGGCACGTTCCCGCGTGTCATCGACTGCATGGCCACCGGCATGGACATGACCGCCATGAGCACCAAGAAGGTCAGCCTCGAAGAACTGCCCGAGAATATCATCAAGCTCCAGACCGACCGCTCCGAGTGCAAGGTCACGTACGTGGCGAAATAGCCCTCACCCCTATCCCCTCTCCCCGGTCTCGATACGCAAAAACCGCTACTCGACCAACGGGGAGAGGGGAAATGGAGTTGTAATGAAATTATCCATCGTTCTTTCCACCCAACCCGCCCAGTTCCAGGCCGCCACCTTCAAAGGCGACCTGGAGACGAACCTGCGCCGCATCGCGGACCTGGGCTATGACGGCGTCGAACTGGCCGTCCGCGACCCGAAACTGGTGGACCTGCCTGGGCTGGACCGGCTCACCCGCGCCTGCGGACTCTCCGTCCCGGCCATCGGCACCGGGCAGGCCTGGGGCGAGGAAGGCCTGTCGTTCACCGACCCCGACCCGCAGGTCCGGCGCGCCGCCATCGAGCGGATCAAGTCCCACGTGCCGCTGGCGGCCCATTTCGGGGCGGTCATCATCGTCGGGCTGATCCGCGGCATCGTCAAACCGGGCGTGGACCCGGCCCGGGCGATGGACTGGCTGGTGGAGGCCCTGCAGGCGTGCAGCGCCGCCGCCCGCCCGAGCGGCATCCGGCTCGCCCTGGAACCCATCAACCGCTACGAGACTACCCTGGTCAACAACGTGGCCCAGGGGCTGGACCTGATCAAGCGCGTCGGTGCGGACAACTTCGGCCTGCTGCTGGATACCTTCCACATGAACATCGAGGAACCGGGGATCGAAGCCAGCATCCGCGCCTGCGGACCGCGCACCTTCCACTTCCACGTGGCGGACTCGAACCGCTGGTATCCTGGCGCCGGGCACATCGACTTCAAGTCGGCGCTCGCCACGCTCGAAGCCACCGGTTACACGGGCTGGGTTTCGGGCGAGTTCCTGCCCAAACCCGATGCCGAGACCGCCGCGCGGGAAAGTATCGCCTATTTGCGCAAGTTGTAGAGCGGGTTTGTACCTGAAATACAGCGAGTGCGGACAGGTTCGTCCGCACTCGTTTTGATTCGAGGGGAGGATGAGCGGTGAGCAAACTCGCGTGCTCAAGATGCGCCGGTTTCTTGTTGTGTTGTATAATTTGGGCATGGCAATCAAACGCTCCCTTGCAACCTTCCTTGAACTCCTCCGCCAGCAAGCGCCCTATCTTGCGGAGCATTATGGCGTGGAGAAGCTGGAAGTTTTCGGTTCTTATGTGCGCGGTGAGCAAAAATCCGGCAGCGACCTCGACCTGCTGGTAACCTTCCGTGACCCGCCCGGCCTGTTGACGTTCCTTGCAATCGAAAATCATCTCTCCGATGTTCTCGGGGTTAAGGTGGACCTGGTAATGAAAGACTCGCTCAAGCCGGTCATCGGCAGGCAGATCTTGCGTGAGGCGGTGGCGGTATGATACGCGCCTATGAAGATTATTTGCGCGATATGCAGGAGAATGCTGAAAAGGCCCTCGATTTTGTGTTGGGGATGACATTTGACGATTTTCTGGAAGATGAAAAGACGATCTATGCTGTGGTACGGGCGCTGGAAGTGATCGGGGAGGCCGCGAGACAAATTCCTGTAGACGTTAGAGACAAAAACCCTGAAATCCCCTGGCGCGAGATGACCGGGATGCGGAATAAATTGATGCATGAATATTTCGGGGCGAATGTCAGGGTGATCTGGAGGACGGTGCAGGAGGATATTCCTACCATCCTTCCCGGCTTGAAGAAATTGTTGGCAAAAT
>CAZRCR010000452.1:0-2915 GCA_964598615.1 uncultured Anaerolinea sp. | reverse complement strand
TGGACCGCACGGTCATCGACGGTTTCCTGCACGGTGTGGCACGCTTCTCGCTCTTCCTCGGTCACTTCTTCCGTAACTACATCGACAAGCCGGTCATCAACGAATTGATCGGTGACGGCTCCGGTAACCTGGTCAAGGCTTCCGGACGTGGCCTGCGCAAGGTCCAGGCAGGGCGCATCCAGTACTACATGGTCGTTTCAATGATGGTGCTGGTCATTTTTGCCTTGCTCTATTACTTCCTGCTGGCGTAGGCACAGGAGTCCATGATGAAATTTATCCTTGATCACATCCTGACCCTGATCCTGCTCTTCCCCGTTCTGGCGGCGGTGACCGTTTTGCTTCTTCCGAAGCAGAATGTCAAAGCCATCCGCTGGACCGCCTTTGGCATGAGCCTTGTCCCGCTGTTGCTGACGGTCTACCTGTGGACGCAGTTCCAGTCCGCTCAGGCGGGCTTCCAGTTCGAGGAACAGTACACCTGGTACGCGGCTCTCAACTCGACCTTCCACGTTGGCGTGGACGGCCTGTCCCTGACCATGGTCCTGCTGACCACGCTCCTGACCCCGATCGCGCTCCTGGCCTCGTTCAGCGTTGCAGACCGGGTGAAGGCTTACATGTTCCTGTTCCTTTTCCTGGAAACGGGCATGCTGGGCGTGTTCCTGTCGCTCGACTTGCTGATCTTCTTTGTCTTCTGGGAAATTGGCCTCGTGCCGATGTACTTCCTCATCAACCAGTGGGGGAGCGAGAAGGGCGAGCGCCAACTCTGGAAGGGTGTCACGGTCCAGTCCCGCACGTATGCATCCCTCAAGTTCATGATCTATACCATGGCCGGTTCGCTCGGTCTGCTGCTGGCGATCCAGCTGCTTGGTGCACTCTTCAAAACCTATGACCTGCCTGCCCTGACGGCCCAGTGGACGGCTCTCACGGAAGGAACGATCCTCAACATCCCGGTTGCCACGGTCAAGACGGTTGCTTTCTGGGCCTTCGTGGTGGCATTTGCCATCAAAGTCCCCGTCTGGCCGTTCCATACTTGGCTGCCCGACGCCCATACCGAAGCCCCGACCGCCGGCTCGATGATCCTGGCGGGCGTTCTGCTGAAACTGGGTGCCTACGGGTTCCTGCGCTTGGTCCTGCCACTCTACCCGGCGGAATCGGCCAAGTACGCCGGGGCGCTGGCTTTCTTGGCGGTGATGGCGATCGTCTTCGGGGCGTTCGCCTCCTTCGGCCAAAAAGACTTCAAACGTCTGGTTGCTTATTCGTCCGTCAACCACATGGGGTTTGTGTTGCTCGGTATTGCCGCGGCCGCCAGATCGATCGGTACCGTGGATGCCACCATTGCCCTGAACGGTGCGGTGCTCCAGATGTTCAACCACGGCCTTTCGGCGGCGGGCATGTTCTTCCTGGTGGGCGTCATCTACGAGCGGACGCACACCCGCAACCTGGATGATTTCGGCGGGCTGTTCCCGCTGGTACCGATCTACGGCGGTATCCTCATCTTCACCAGCATGGCCTCACTTGGCTTGCCCGGACTGAATGGTTTCGTCTCCGAGTTCCTGGTGGTGCGAGGTTCGTGGCCCACGCTGACGGTCTACACGGCCATTGCCATGATCGGCCTGCTTTTCACCGGTGCGTACATCCTCAAGGGGATCAAATCTGTGCTGCACGGTCCATTGAATGAGCACTGGGCGCACGGTGAGCACAAACTAACCGAGATCAACCTGCGCGAGATCCTGGTCATGGCCCCGCTGATGGTCCTTATCCTGGTCATTGGTGTGTATCCGGGCTGGATCCTGGACGTCATCAACAAAGCCATGATGGCGCTGTTCCACTAAGAGGTAGCCATGCAATTTCCGTTCCTGAGTATCATTGTCTTTATCCCGCTGGCGGCCGCGCTGGTCATGCTGCTCTATAAACCGGAGTGGAAGAACGCCACCCGCTGGACGGCGCTGGCTGCCGGTCTGATCGCGCTGGTTTTGTCGGTGATCGTCTACGTTTCTTACGACAAGGCCGCGGCTGGCTATCAGTTCATCGAAAAATATGACTGGATGCCCATGCTGGGTATCAGCCTGCACTTTGGCGTGGACGGCATGTCCGTGCCGCTGGTGCTGCTGACTGGCGTGGTCATGTTCACCGGGGTGCTGATCTCGTGGGGCATTGAGGACCGCCCGCGTGAGTTCTTTGCTTTCCTGTTCATCTTGGCTTCGGGCGTGTTCGGCGTGTTTGCCTCGCTCGACCTGTTCATGCTGTTCTTCTTCTACGAGATCGCCGTCTTCCCGATGTACCTGCTCATCGCCATCTGGGGCTGGATCAAGACGCGCGAGTATGCAGCGATGAAATTGACTCTCTACCTGTTCGTCGGTTCGGTTATTTCCCTGATCGGCGCACTGGTCATGTACTGGACGAGCGGCGCGCACACCTTCGATATGCTCGTGCTGGAGACGGTCAAGTTCACCCCTGAATTCCAGAAGATCTGGTTCCTGCCGGTCTTCCTGGGCTTTGCTATCCTGGGCGGCATCTTCCCGTTCCATAACTGGTCGCCGGATGGTCACGTGGCTGCCCCGACCGCCGTTTCGATGTTCCATGCCGGTGTTCTGATGAAACTGGGCGCTTTTGCCGCCCTGCGGGTGGGCATCATGCTCCTGCCTGAAGGTGCCAAGTTCTGGGCGCCGCTTATCATGATACTGGCGCTGGTCAATATCGTGTACGGTGCATTCATTGCCAGCGTACAGACCGACTTCAAATACGTTATCGGTTTCTCGTCCGTCTCGCACATGGGACTGGTGATGATGGGTTTCGCCACCCTCAACGCCGACGGTATGACCGGCGCGGGCGTGCAGATGTTCTCGCACGGCATCATGACGGCTCTCTTCTTTGCTGCTGTCGGTATGGTCTATGACCGGGCGCACACCCGTCAGATT
>CAZRCR010000451.1:0-2919 GCA_964598615.1 uncultured Anaerolinea sp. | reverse complement strand
GGAGTTCAGCAATCCGGCAAGACAACCATCTTCAACGCCCTGACGCGCGACAATGCTCCCACCACCGCCTCTGCCAGGCGGTTCGAGGTGCATACCGCAGTGGTGGATGTTCCCGACCCGCGTGTCGACCAACTCTCCGCTATGTTCAAGCCCAAGAAGACCATCTACGCCAAAGTGACCTACGCCGATATCGCAGGGTTGGACAGCCCCGCGGCCAAGGCCGGCATCTCCGGGCAACTCCTGAACCAGTTGACCCAGATGGACGGGCTTATTCTGGTGGTCCGTTGTTTCGAAAGCGACAGTGTTCCTCATCCATCCGGCAGCGTGGACCCGTTACGGGACGCGGCTTCGATGGAAGCGGAACTGCTCCTGAACGACCTGATTGCCGTGGAACGCAAACTGGAACGTCTCACCGAAGAACGCAAAAAGGGCGGCACCGACAAAGTGCTCAACGAACGCCAGACGGCGCTCTTCACCCGCTTGCACGAGGTCCTTACCCAGGAGAAACCTTTGCGTGGGGTGGAGATCTCTGCCGAGGAGGAGAAATTCCTCTCCGGCTTTGGTCTGCTTACCCGCAAACCCCTGCTCGTGTTGTTCAACCTTGGGGATGGGCAGACCAGTCCGCAGGTCCAGGGAGATACGCCCTCGATCGGCCTGCAGGGAAAACTTGAAATGGAAATTGCCCAGTTGCCTCCCGAAGATGCTGCCATGTTCATGGAAGAGTACGGCATCAAGGAACTTTCTCTCAACCGCATGATCAGCGTTTCCTACGATCTGCTGGACCAGCAGTCGTTCTTCACCGTTGGCGAGGATGAAGTCCGCGCATGGACAACCAAGTGCAACGCCACCGCCGTGGAAGCGGCAGGCGAGATTCACACTGACCTGGCGCATGGCTTTGTGCGTGCTGAGGTGGTGGCCTGTGCCGACTTGTTGGAACTTGGCGGCATGACCGAAGCCAAGGCCAAAGGTAAGTTGCGGCTGGAAGGCAAGGAATACATTACCAAAGACGGCGATATCGTCCATATCCGGTCGAGCATATAAAATCACTCAAGGAGCCAGATTTCATGACCTACCAACAGACCCGCTGGTCGCTCGATGACCTTTTCCCCGGCCTCGATTCTTCCGAACTGGAAACTGCTTTCAAAAGCCTCGATGAGCAGGTAACTGGCTTCGAGAAACTGCGCCCGCAGCTGAAGCCTGATATTGCTGTCAGCAACTTCATGGAGATTCTCCATGAAACAGACGAGATGACCCGTCTGGCCAACAAGATGTATTCGTATGCTGCCCTGGCCTTTGCCGCCGATACGCAAGATCAGCGCATCCAGGCCCTGCTGGGACGCATCCAGCAGTACATGGCCGAACTCGAAAACCGTACCATGTTCTTCAGCCTGTGGTGGAAAGACCTCGATGGAAAGACGGCCCAACGCCTGATGGACGCTTCCGGAGATTATCGGTATTACCTCGAAGAACTGCGTCATTTCAAACCCCATACCCTGACCGAACCCGAAGAGAAGATTGTTAATCTAAAAAATGTGACCGGCAACAGTGCTCTTGTCACACTTTATGATGCCATTACCAACCGTTATGTTTTCAAAGTGGAAGTGGACGGCGAGACGAGGGAACTGACACGTGGTGAACTGATGGCTCTTGCCCGCCAGGCGGATCCGGACCTGCGCGCCCGCGCCTATCAGGAACTCTACCGTGTCTATGGAGAAGATGGCGCCATCCTCGGCCAGATGTACCAGACCCTCGTACGCGATTGGCGCAACGAGAATATCACATTGCGCAGGTTCTCCAGTCCCATTGCAGCCCGCAACCTGGGTAACGATATTCCCGATGAAGCCGTGGAAGCCCTGCTGAAGGTTGCTCAAAAGAACACGGGCGTTTTTCAGCGCTTCTTCCGCCTTAAAGCCAAATACCTGAAGGTGGATCGCCTGCGTCGGTATGACGTGTACGCGCCCATTGCCAAGTCTGAAAAGACCTACGAATTTGACCGGGCGGCTGAAATGGTGCTCGAATCCTTCTCGGCCTTCCAGCCGGAGTTCGGTAAACTGGCGCGTCGTGTCTTTGATGCCAACCACATGGATAGCGAAGTCCGGAAGGGCAAGCAAGGCGGTGCTTTTTGCGCCAGCACCACCCCCGATTGGACGCCTTATGTCAAGTTGAACTATCAAGGTCGCGCTGACGATGTGGCCACCATGGCGCATGAACTCGGTCACGCCATTCATGCCATGCTGGCCGAGAAACACACCGTCTTTACTTTTCACTCATCCCTGCCGTTGGCGGAGACCGCCTCCACCTTCGGAGAAATGATGCTGGTCGACCGCCTCCTGGCCGAGGAAAAGGACGAATCTGTCCGCCGCGATATGCTCTTCCGCCAGATGGACGATGCCTATGCCACCATCATGCGCCAGTCCTTCTTTGCCTTGTTCGAGAAACAGGCCCACGAGATGGTGCAGAACAATGCCTCGGTCGACGAATTGGCTGAAGCCTACCTCGCCAACCTGAAACAACAGTTCGGTGATGCCGTGGAAGTCAGCGATGAATTCAAGTGGGAGTGGGTTTCCATCCCGCATATCTACCACACCCCGTTCTATGTCTATGCCTATGCTTTCGGACAATTGCTTGTCCTTTCGCTTTACCAGCAATACAAGGCCGAAGGGGAAGCTTTCAAGCCGCGCTATGTTAAACTGCTCTCAGCAGGCGGCTCCAAATCCCCGGCGGAGATCTGCGCCGAGGCAGGCATCGACATCCGCTCCGAAGCCTTCTGGCAGGGCGGCTTCGACGTGCTTTCAAAACTCGTGGATGAATTGGAAGCGTTGAAATAAAGCAAAAAGAAAAAACAAAAAAAGGCGCGTCCTGTATTTGAACTGACCCCCTAGAACGAGACACGAAAAGAAAGCACCCCCTGTGAGAAAA
>CAZRCR010000450.1:0-2920 GCA_964598615.1 uncultured Anaerolinea sp. | reverse complement strand
CGAGGACTACCTCGGCGAGACGGTCTCGGAGGCGGTCATCACCGTCCCGGCCTATTTCAACGATGCCCAACGCAATGCCACCAAGGATGCCGGCAAGATCGCCGGGCTGGAAGTGCTGCGCATCATCAACGAGCCGACAGCATCTTCCCTGGCCTATGGACTGGACAAGAAGGAAAACCAGGTGATCGCTGTCTATGACCTGGGCGGCGGCACGTTCGACATCTCCATCCTCGATGTGGGCGAGGGCGTATTCCAGGTTCGTTCCACCAGTGGGGATACGTTCCTGGGCGGCGATGACTTCGATCTGCGTGTCATGGACTACCTGATTGCCGAGTTCCAGAAAGAGAACAACCTCGACCTGCGCAATGACAAGCAGGCCCTGCAGCGCGTCCGTGAGGCGGCGGAGAAGGCCAAGATCGAACTCTCGACCATGATGCAGACCGAGATCAACCTGCCCTACCTCACTGCTGACGCCTCCGGCCCCAAGCATCTTGTTCTGACGATGACCCGCTCCAAGCTGGAGCAGTTGACCGCCGACTTGGTGGAGCGCACCCTGACCCCGCTCAAGCAGGCCCTTTCGGATGCCGGTCTCTCCACTTCGCAGGTGGACGAGGTCGTCATGGTGGGCGGCATGACCCGCATGCCGGCTGTGCAGGAAGCCGTGCGCCGTTTCTTCAACAAGGAGCCTCACAAAGGCGTCAACCCTGACGAGGTGGTGGCGGTCGGCGCGGCCATCCAGGCTGGTGTACTGGGCGGTGAAGTGAAGGATATCCTCCTGCTCGACGTGACTCCCCTGACCCTGTCTATCGAGACACTGGGCGGTGTGGCCACTCCCCAGATCGAACGCAATACCACCATCCCCACTCGCCGCAGCCAGGTCTTCTCCACGGCCAGCGACAACCAGTCGCAGGTCGAGATTCACGTCCTGCAGGGCGAGCGCCCGATGTCGATCGACAACAAGTCGCTTGGCAAGTTCATCCTGGATGGTATTCCGCCTGCCCCACGCGGTGTTCCGCAGATCGAGGTCACCTTCGACATCGACGCCAACGGCATCCTGAAGGTCACCGCGGCGGATAAGGCGTCCGGTCGCAGCCAGCACATTACCATTACGGCTTCTTCCGGTCTTGCCAAGGACGAAGTGGAGCGTATGCGCCAGGAAGCTGAAGCCCATGCTGCCGAAGACAAACAGAAGCGTGACCTGATCGAAGCCAAGAACACCGCTGACAACGCCATCTATGGTGCCGAGAAAGTGCTCTCCGAGTTCGGCGATAAAGTGTCGGACGAGATCAAGGCCGAGGTCCGTGCAGCAGTGGACGAGGTCAAGAAGGTCAAGGACGGGGACGACGAGCCGTCCATCCGCAAGGCGGTGGATGCCCTGAGCCAGTCCGTCCAGAAGATCGGCGCGGCAGCCTACCAGGCCGCCCCGGAGCAGCCCGGACCGGAAGCCGGTCCCGCCGAACCCGGGCCTGAGTCCAATCCTGAAGAGAAAAGTGAGTAGAGACCGGAGAACAGCGGACTATTCTCTGCCCCTGTTCTCTGATCTCTGATGAAACCTATGAGCAATCGCGATTACTACGAAGTCCTCGGCGTTCCCAAGAATGCATCGGCGGAAGATATCAAGAGCGCCTTCCGCAAACTGGCGCGCCAGTATCATCCCGACGTGAGCAAGGAACCCGACGCCGAGGAAAAGTTCAAAGAGATTAACGAAGCCTACGGCGTGCTCTCCGACCCGCAGAAACGCGCCCGCTACGACCAGTTCGGCCGCCAGGGGCTGGGCGACATGGGCGGCGTCAACATGCACGACTACACCATGGATTTCAATGACCTGGTGGAGGAACTGTTCGGCAGTTTCGGCTTCGGCGGGTTTGGCGGGAGCAGCGGTTCGCGCGCGCGCCGTCCGCGGCGGGGACGTGACCTGCAGGTGCAGGTAGTGCTGACCTTTGAAGAAGCCGTCTTTGGCGTGGAAAAGACCGTCGAAGTGACCCGTAACGAGACCTGTGGAACCTGCAAGGGGTCCGGGGCCGAACCGGGTACCAGCCCGCAACGCTGCCAGACCTGCGGCGGGCGCGGCGAAGTGCGCCAGGTGCGGCAGACCATTTTTGGGTCGATGATGCAATCCGGGCCGTGTCCCACCTGCAACGGGCGGGGTGAAGTGATCGGCACACCCTGTCACACCTGTCGTGGTCAGGGATTGGAGCGCAAGACCGTCAAGAAGGTTGTGCCCATCCCCGCCGGAGTGGACACGGGTACGCAGATCCGCTTGTCTGGGGAGGGGGAGCCGGGCGCTTTAGGTGGGCCGCAGGGCAATTTGTACCTGGTGGTCAGCGTACAGGCGCATCAGTTTTTCAAGCGCCGCGAGAATGATCTGCTCCTCAATCTCGACATCAATGTGGCCCAGGCGGTGCTCGGGGCTGAGATCGAAGTCCCCACCGTGGAAGGCAAGCCGGAAAAGCTTCACATCCCGACCGGGACGCAGCCCGGGAAGGTTTTCACCCTCAAGGGCCGCGGCGTGCCCTACCTGCGCAAGTCGGGCCGCGGCGATGAATTGGTGATCATCAACGTTGATATTCCCACGAAATTGACGAAGGAACAGAAGGAACTCTTCGAGAAACTGGCTGCCACCCTCGGCACCACGGTCAAGCCGAAAGAAAAAGGCTTCCTGGATTGGTTGAACGATGCGCTGGGGGGATAGGAACGCTGGTATCAAGATACAAACCCGTCTTGCATGAGACGGGTTTTTCCTGTGGTATGATGAGCGCGCCTATGAAACGCTTTCTCCTCAAAATCTGGCGTATCCTTCCCTTTTGGATGCAGCGATTGGCAGCCGCCATCATCCGGCCGCATTACCAGGTGGCAACGGGTGCACTGATCTTCAACGAGCAGGGACAACTGCTCTTGTGTGAGCATACCTACCGCCGGA
>CAZRCR010000449.1:0-2923 GCA_964598615.1 uncultured Anaerolinea sp. | reverse complement strand
CTGAGAAGATGGCAATCGTCCCACCGCGGGTACAATCAAGCAAAAAAGAGAATGACTTACATGGCAAAGAAACGGAAATCGTTCCTGGAAATCCTGATCGGTGTGCGGGCGGCCACCCCTGAATTGAAGCGCCGCGGACGGCTGCTGGCGCGGGTTATTATCATCAGCGCCGTTTTCAACCTGGTAATGACGTTGGCCAATCTCCATCTCTGGCATGCCCAGGGCAGCCCCGTGGACCGCGACTTCTTTTTCATGGGACTGGCCGGGATACTCCTGCTCGCCGCGGTCTGGGTGGTCAACAAGCGCGGCTATACCCGTCTGGCAGCCATCCTTACCCTCATCCTGTACTTCGGGCGCATCTGCTTGATCAGCGACCCGGAACGGTTTTCGTATTCCTTCTGGGCTTTTCTGCTGCCCATTTTTATAGCCGGGTTCGTCCTCCGTCCGCGTGCCGCTTTTCCAGTGGCAGGCATTTCCGCCATACTTTATCTCCTGCTCTTTATGAACCTGGGCTCCGGAGAACCGCTGGATATCGTCATCTTCGAGCTATGCATCTTGATCGTGCTGTCGTTGCTAACCTTCTTCGTTGCCTCCCATCTCGAATGGGCAATTGAGTCCGCCAACCGGTCCGAGGCCCGCTTCCGGGAATTATTCGAAAACGTGCCGATTGGTCTGTATCGCACCACTGCCGATGGGGAAATTTTGAACGCCAACGCGGCCTTCCTGAAAATGTTCGGCGTTCCCAGCCTGGAAGCATTGCAACGTGTCAAAGCCGGTGATCTGTACGCCAGTCCCGACAGCCGGGCGCAACATCTTGCCACCATGGAGGAAGCCACCCCGCCGGAACTGCAAATGCGTCGCAGCGATGGGACACTCTTCTGGGTTACGGACCATACCCAGCCCATTCGCGATGCAACGGGGAAAGTGCTTTTCTACGAAGGCAGTCTCATCGATATCACCGAACGCAAGAAAGCTGAACAAAAACTGGAACGGCTGGCAGTTACGGACCCGTTGACCGGTATCTCGAACCGCCGCCAGTTCTTTGCCGAAGCCGAACAGATCATCAGCGAAGCGCGCAAGCCGGTCTTCAAGATCGCTGCCCTGATGATCGATATCGACCACTTCAAAGCCATCAACGACCATTACGGTCACGCTGCCGGGGACGTGGTTCTGCACGAAGTTGCCCAACGCATCCATGTCAACCTGCGCTCCAGCGACACCTGCGGGCGCTATGGCGGCGAGGAATTCTCCATCCTGCTCTCGGAAGTCAGCGAACAGGAGATCCTGCAAGTGGCCGACCGCCTGTGCAAGAGTATCGCCCTCGAACCGGTCAATGCCGGGAAAGATGAGATCTGGGTTACTGTCAGCGTGGGCATCTCGGTCATGGACACCGCCGCCACCCCGCTCGAAACCCTGCTGCAACGCGCCGACCAGGCTCTCTACGCTGCCAAACAAGCCGGGCGAAACTGCTGGAAACTTTGGAGCCGGGCCATGAACGTGCAGTTGTAGACGACTTCCCACCGTAACGCAAAAGAAAATCCGCTTGCTCCCTTGACCCTCGCCCCGCTTTGAATTATTATCATTTTGCCTCTTTTTGTCGGGTTTTGCATCCAAACTCCTGGGAGTACTCATGTCACCAAAAATCATCAATGATTTCAGCATCACCATCGCCACGGTCAACGGCTCGGGGTCGCAGACCGCCAACGTGACCCTGCTGCGTGCCCTGTTCAAAATGGGCATCCCGGTCTCGGGAAAGAACCTCTTCCCGTCCAACATTCAGGGACTGCCCACCTGGTACACCATCCGGGTCAGCAAGGATGGGTTCATCGCCCGGCGGGACGAGACCGAAGTGGTTATCACGCTCAATCCGGCCTCGTTCGCGCGCGACCTGGCAATGGTCCAGCCCGGCGGGGCTTTTTTCTACCCGGATGACGTCAAACTGCCCATCGAGCGGACGGACATCTCGGTCTACCCCATGCCGGTCAAGGCCCTGGCGCGCGCCGCGGACGTTTCCCCCAGCCTGCGAGACTACATCGCCAACATGGTCTACGTGGGCATCCTGGCGCATATGCTCGGCATCGATATGGAGAAGATCAAAGCCGCCCTGTCCTTCCATTTCAAGGGCAAGGAACAACCGATCAACTCCAACCTGGGCGTCATCCAGGCCGCCGCCGACTGGGCCAGGCAAAACCTGACCAAATCCGATCCCTATTTTGTCGAAACGATGGATGGCACCTCCGGCCTGATCATGGCCGATGGCAACACTGCCGCCGCCATCGGGTCCGTATATGGCGGCGTGCAATTCGCCGGGTGGTATCCCATTACCCCGGCTTCCTCGCTGGCTGAGGCGCTCAACGTCTACCTGCCACAGTTGCGCAGGACAAAAGAAGGGAAAGCCACGTATGCCGTGCTCCAGGCCGAGGACGAACTGGCTGCCATCGGCATGACCGTCGGCGCGGGCTGGAGCGGACTGCGCGCCATGACATCCACCTCCGGCCCCGGCATCAGCCTGATGGCCGAATACTCCGGGCTGGCCTATTACGCCGAGGTGCCGATCGTCGTCTGGGATGTGCAGCGCATCGGGCCCTCCACCGGTATGCCCACCCGCACCGCTCAGGGCGACCTGACCGAGACCTACTACCTAAGCCATGGCGACAGGCAGCACGTCATCCTCCTGCCTGGTTCAGTACAGGAATGCTTCGAGTTCGGCTGGAAAGCCTTCGATCTGGCCGAGCGCTTGCAGACCCCGGTCTTTGTCCTTTCGGATCTGGACCTGGGAATGAACCAGTGGATGACCCAACCCTTCGAGTACCCCGAAACCCCACTGGACCGCGGCAAGGTACTCTGGGAAGCTGACCTGGAAAAACTGAACGGCGTCTGGGGCCGCTACAAGGACGTTGACGGCGACGGCATCCCCTACCGC
>CAZRCR010000448.1:0-2925 GCA_964598615.1 uncultured Anaerolinea sp. | reverse complement strand
CCATGGTCTGGGAAGGGCCGAATGCTGTGGCGGCCATCCGCCAGACGATGGGGGCCACCCGACCTACCGAAGCGGCTCCTGGCTCCCTGCGTCACGACTTTGCCCTTGAGATTGGTCGCAATCTGACCCATGCATCCGATACGCCCGAGAATGGCGAAAAGGAAGTGGCTTTGTGGTTTGCCCCGGGTGAATTGGTGGATTGGACGCGAGCCACCGACAAGTGGATTTTCGAGAAGAACTAGAATTCGTTTGAAAGCTGTCACGTGTTTGGCGTGGCAGTCTTTTTATGCAAAATCTGTGTTGACGGTATATCGTCATAAACAAAGGAGCATCCCATGAGCGAAGAACTGTTCAAGAAAATGGCCCAGAGTATTATGGATGGCGACTCTGATGCCTCGGTTGTCTTGGCGAAGGAGTCCCTGACGGCCGGTATCGACCCGCTGGACGCGATTACCAAGGGATTTGTCCTAGGTGTCAACAAGATGGGCGAAGACTTTGCCTGTGGCATGGCCTTCCTGCCGGAGCTTGTCATGGCGGGCGAAGCCATGAAGGCGGCGGTTGCTACGCTGGAGCCGGAAATGCAGAAGCGCGGTGTGGCTCGTACGGTGCTGGGAAAAGTTGTGCTTGCCACAGTGGAGGGTGACATCCATGAGATTGGCAAGTCTCTGGTGGGTACCATGCTTTCCGCTTCCGGGTTCCAGGTCTTCGACCTGGGTGTGGATGTTCCTGTGGCGAAGATCATCGCCAAGGTCCAGGAGGTGGACGCCAACCTGGTCGGCCTGAGCGCTCTGCTGACCACCACCATGGTCAAGCAGCGTGAAACCATCGAAGAGATGGATAAGCTTGGTTTACGCAGCAAGGTCAAGGTGATGGTGGGCGGCGCCCCTGTCACCAAGGAATGGGTCCAGCGTATCGAGGCGGACGGTTATTCCGAGGATGCCATCGGAGCAGTGAACGTTGCCAAGCAACTGGTTGGCGCGGCTTAATTCCAACAAGGCGACCTGCAAGGGTCGCCTTATGATTTGGAGTTCCCATGCCCAAGACAATCAAATCCATTACCAACCCGAAATTGCGGTTGGATGTGTTGAACCCGCAGGAAGTGCAGAAGATTCACGAGGCCACCTTGTGGATTATCGAAAACGTTGGCGTGCGCTTCCCGTCGAAACGCGCCCTGGAGATCTGGGATGCGCATGGCGCCGCGGTTGACCGCGACCGGATGACGGTCCGCGCCCGCCCGGATCTAATCGGGAAGGCGCTTGCGACCTGTCCGCCTGTCTATCCGCTGGCAGCGCGTGACCCCCAGCAAGACCTCCCGCTGGATGGCAACCATGTTTTTGTCGGTACGGACGGCTGTGGCGTGGAAGTACTCGACATCGAAACCGGTTCACGCCGGACCTCGGTCCTGAGCGACGTGCGCGATATTGCTCGTCTGGCCGATGCGACTGAGGAAGTGGCCTTCCACTGGGTGCCGGTTTCCGCACAGGATGTGCCGCCCGAAGCGCGTGGCTTGCATGAGATCAAGACCATCTGGGAGAATTCCACCAAGCACGTTCAGACCGAATCGATCTATAACGAGCGCGAGGCGCGGGCCGCCATTGAGATGGCTGCATTGCTCGTGGGCGGCAAGGACAAATTGCGCCAGCGGCCGGTGCTTTCGCTGATGCAGTGTTCTGCTCCGCCGTTGGGACACGATGGCGGCAGCATTGACGCCGCGCTTGTGGCAGCGGAATACGGCTTGCCGACCGGCTTTATGACGATGGCCGCCAACCTGACTACCGGCCCTGCCACTCTGGCAGGCAACCTGGCGGTGGGCAATGCCGAAGTCATCGCCGGGACTGCGCTCATCCAGCTGGCCTATCCCGGCGCGCCGGTCTTCTATGCCGCGGCGCAGACCGCCTCCGATCTGCGGACAGGGGCCTACACTGGTGGCGGTCCCGAGGATTTCCTTTATGGTGCGGCCACCAATGTGCTTGCAGATTTTTACAAGATCCCGCTTTCGATGGGATCATTTGCCACCGGAGCCAAGGAATCGAATTGGCAGGCGGGTATCGAGAATAGTCTGTCCACCTTTATGGCGAGCATCTCGATGTCTGATATGCTGCTTGGGGTGGGACTGCTTCACGGGTCGCGCATCTTCTCTTTTGCCCAGATGATGCTCGATTGTGAGATTTTCTCCATCATCCATAAAACCCTGCAGGGTATCGTAGTGGATGATGAGACGCTGGCGCTCGAAACGATCGCAGCGGTCGGACCTGGCGGGAACTTCCTTTCGCAGAAGCATACGCTCAAGCATATGCGGGAACTTTTCCTGCCCCAGTTCATGGACCGGCGCCCGTATACAGATTGGGAGACAAAGAAGGACAATGCTCCCGATTGGGCACTGGCAAAGGCCCGCAAAGTTTTATCTGCGCACCAGCCTGACCCGCTTGACCTGGCAGTTTCTGCTGAAATGGCGAAGATCATTGCCACATTGGAAAAATAGACCATGCAACCAAAACTTGAATTCCTTTCCCTGGACTTGATCGCCCGTATTCTCGATGAAGCCTTCCAGTTGATGCAGAAACCCGGCATCAAGGTTCAGTCTGCGCAGGCGCGGGAATTGCTTGCTTCTGCCGGCGCTGTGCTGGATGGCGATATCGTCCGTATCCCGGAGAAGGCTGTCCGTCAGGCACTCGAAACTGTTCCGGCGGAGTTCTTCCTTCATGACCGGGATGGCCAGCCCAGGGTCCGCTACGGCGGGGACGCGGTGCACTTCGACCCCGGTTCCTCCGGCGTTCACGTGCTGGACCCGGAAACATTGGAGCACAAACCCTCCCAAACCGCTGACCTGGTGCGCTTGGTTCAGGTGACCGAGATGTTGCCGCAGTACGATGCCCAGTCCACGGCGGTGGTGTGCAACGAAGTCCCCAAAGCCATTGGCGACCT
>CAZRCR010000447.1:0-2929 GCA_964598615.1 uncultured Anaerolinea sp. | reverse complement strand
CCAGGCCTGGCTGGCGCAGGCTCTCGGTCGACGCGGGGTGCACATCCCCCGTCCACTGCTCATCTCCCTGCGCAATACCTTCCGCCGCAAGGGACGCCTGGCGCTGACTCTCTTCACGCTGACGATGGCGGGCGGAATCTTCATTGCCGTGTTCAACGTGCAGGTGTCGCTTCACGACTACATCAACAATATCGGCAAGTATTTCATTGCCGATGTAACCCTGGACTTCAATCGCTATTATCGCCTCAACGAGATCGAGAATATCGCCATGCAGGTGCCCGGCGTGGTGGATGTGGAAGGTTGGGCCTATGCCAATGCCGAGGTGCTCTACCCGGATGGCAGTGTGGCCGAAACCATGACCGTGCTCGCGCCCCCGTCGGACAGCGACCTGGTCTCCCCGATCCTGATGGAGGGACGCTGGATCGAACCCGGCGACGAAAAGGTCATCACCGTCAGCGAAGCCCTCCTGTCGGTCTTCCCCGACCTGCACGCCGGTGACACCCTGCGCCTGAGTATCAACGGGCGGGAGGACGATTGGCTGGTAGTGGGCATTTTCAAATTCGTAGACCAGCAAGGCACGGTGGCCTACAGCACCTTCGAGTACATCTCCCGCCAGGCGCACGCCGCCAACCGTTCCTTTTCCTACCGCATTGTCACCGACCAGCACAAGCCGGCCTACCAGGAACAGATGGCCGAAACGCTCGACGCCTACTTCCGCGGCCTGGGGTATGACGTGAGCCAGGCACGCACGGGGCAGTCCACGCTGGAAGTGGCTGCCGAGAGTCTAGACATCCTGGTGGTGTTCCTGCTCATCATGGCCCTGCTGACCGCCCTGGTAGGCAGTATCGGCCTGACCGGCACGATGGGCATGAACGTGCTCGAGCGGACGCGCGAGATCGGCGTCATGCGCTCCATCGGTGCGGTGGACAAAGAGATCATGCGTTCCGTTATCGTGGAGGGAATGGTCATCGGCAGTATCTCGTGGTTCCTGGGGTCCCTGCTCTCGTTCCCGTTCACGTACCTGCTTTCGTACATCATTAGCGTGGCGATCTTCCACTCCCCCATCGCCGTCCATTTCACCATCCTCGGATTTGCCATCTGGCTGCTGGCCGTTCTGGTCCTTTCAGCGGTAGCCAGTGTCCTCCCGGCGCGCAATGCCGCCCGCCTCACCATCCGCGAAGTGCTGGCGTATGAGTAGGTGTGCTCTCGCCGCCGTCCTCGGCGGCGAGGACGCCGCCTAGAGCAAATAATTGTGTTATCAAGGAGTACCCTCATGAAAAAGACTTCCCTTCTCATCCTCTTGACCCTGGCCCTGTTGCTGACCGCTTGCGGCGCGAAAACAGAGACCCCCTCCACGGTTGCGACCCCCGCACCGGTCACCATCATTGCGGAAGGCCACCTCTACCCGACCCGCAACCTGTATCTCGTTTTCCCGGCGGCAGGACGCGTCGAGGAGATCCTTGTCTCCGTGGGTGACCGCGTGGATGAGGGCGATGCGCTCGTCCGCCTGGGTGACAGCGAACAGGCTGCCGCGGCGCTTGCCTCCGCCCAACTTGGCCTGACCCAGGCCCGGCAGGAGTACGACACCTTCATCCGCACCGCGGACCTCGGGCACGCCGAGGCCTGGCAGGCGTACATCGACGCCCAGGCCGCCCGCGCCGCCGCCCAGCTGGCCTGGGACCGGCTGGACCTGAACGCCATCCAGGACGAGATCGACAACGCCCAGGCCGATGTCACCACCCGCCTGAACGAACTCGAAGACGCCCAGGCCGACCTCGAAGAATACGCCGACCTGCCTGCCGATAACGCCACCCGCCGATCCTACGAGGATAAGGTCACCACGGCGCAGACCAATTACGATACCGCAATCCAAAAACTGGAACAGGTGACCAACAAACGCGACACCGTCCGCGCCGCGCTGGATGCCGCCCTGAACGCCGAGAGCGAAGCCCAACGCGCCTACGAGAATTCGCTCGAGGGTCCCGACGCCGACAAACTGGCACTCGCTCAGGCCCGGCTTGACGCCGCCCAGGCACAGTTCGACGCCGCCCAGGCCGCGCTGGACAACTACACACTGACCGCGCCCTTCAGCGGCACCGTGGAAGATGTCAACGTGGAGATCGGCGAATGGTCCGGCCCCGAAACGTATGCCATCGCCCTGGCCGACACGCGTGACTGGTATGTGGACACCAGCGACCTGTCCGAGCTGGATGTGGTCAGCCTGAGCGTGGGTCAAACCGTGGAGATCGCCGCCGACGCCCTGCCAGGCGTGGTCATGACCGGCGTGATCGAGTCCATCAGCGGCGCGCCGAAAGTTCTGGGCGGCGACGTACTCTACACCGTCCGCATCCGCATGGATGAGGTGGACCCCGCCGTGAAATGGGGCATGACCGTGGAAGTGACGTTCACTGTCGAATAACAGGACCAGTTTCGAGGTCCGCGCCTCGTTTCGCATAAGGTCGAATCTTCACCCGGCATTGCCTGCCGGGTGATTTTTTTATTAATACTATATCTATTGACATACTGTATATCATACAGTATAATGCGGTCAATGGTGAAACTATGACAAACGAATCCTTTGAAAATGTGATCCTTGAACTACGGCGCGGGGTGATCGTGCTGGCGGTCTTGAGCCGGTTGGATGAAGAGCAGTACGGTTACTCGCTCATCAACGGCCTCAAAGAACACGGTCTTGAGATCGACCAGGGCACGCTCTACCCCCTGCTCCGGCGGCTCGAAAGCCAGGGCCTGCTCCAGTCGAACTGGCGCATCGAGTCCGACCGGCCGCGGCGCTACTACACCCTCAGCGAGGAAGGCAGGACGCTCCTGCCCAGGCTGAAAGAAGAATGGACGAGTATCGTGTCCATGATGAACCAAATGTTGAAGTAAGGAGAATGAAAATGAGTACACAACTGATCGACACCTATCT
>CAZRCR010000446.1:0-2936 GCA_964598615.1 uncultured Anaerolinea sp. | reverse complement strand
GCTGGCGTTGTAACCGGCATCGTGCAGGAATTCCACTTCGGCCTGAACTGGTCGGGGTATGCGCGTTTCATGGGCGATATCTTTGGTGCTCCACTGGCGATCGAAGCCTTGCTGGCCTTCTACATGGAATCCACTTTCATCGGCCTGTGGGTCTTTGGCTGGGAAAAGTTGTCGAAGAAACTGCACCTGACTGCAGCCTGGCTGGTAGCCCTGGGCTCCAACATTTCGGCCCTGTGGATCCTGATCGCCAACTCGTTCATGCAGAATCCGGTTGGGTATGCCATCGAGAATGGCCGTGCCGTGATGACCGATTTCTTCGCCATCATTACCAATCCGAACCTGCCCTATCAGTTCTTGCATGTTTTGGCGGCAGGTGTTTCGACGGCCGGTTTTCTTGTACTGGCTTTTAGTGCCTGGCATTTGCTGCGCAAGAAGAACGATGAGTTCTTCCAGAAGGCTTTCCAGTGGGCAGCTGTCTATGCTCTCATCGGCGCGGTCATGGTTGGCGTGATGGGTGATCTGCACGGCAAATTCCTCGGCAAGCATCAGCCGATGAAGATCGCCGCGGCGGAAGCGCTCTGGGAAACGGAAGATTCGGCCGACTTTGTGGTCATCGCCAGCATCGACGAGGAAAAACAGGAAAACACCTTCTCGATCAAGGTTCCGAATGCCCTGTCGTTCCTGCTTTACAACAAGTTCACTGGCACGGTTCAAGGCTTGAATGAATTGCAAGCCGAAGCAGTCGCGCAGTATGGGGAAGGTAACTATATCCCGCCTGTGACATTGTCCTTCTGGTCCTTCCGCATCATGGTGGGCAGCGGCCTGTTGATGGCCCTGTTGGCCTTCCTGGCGCTAATCCGCTCCAGGGTCAAGTTCCTGCAGAAGCCCTGGCTTTTCAAAGTCCTGATCCCGGCGTTCATCCTGCCTTACCTGGCCAGCACCTTCGGCTGGATCCTGACCGAATCTGCCCGCCAGCCATGGATCGTGTATGGCTTGCAGTTGGTCAATGACGCTATTTCCCCGAACCTGACCGGCGGTACGGTCCTGTTCTCCCTGATCCTGTTCACCGTTCTCCTGGGCGCGACGGTCGGTGTCACTGCCTGGTTGATGGTCAAATACGGCACCTCCGACCCGCAGGTCGAAAAAGCTGCCGAGTAATAGGAGGATGAGATGATTCTTCAAACTGTATGGTTTATCCTGGTCACTGTCCTGTTCATCGGCTTCTTCTTCCTGGAAGGCTTCGACTATGGTGTCGGCATCCTGCTGCCTTTCCTGGGCAAGAAGGATGAAGAACGCCGCGCCATTCTCAATACCATTGGCCCGGTCTGGGACTCGAACGAAGTCTGGATGATCACCGCGGGCGGCGCGATGTTCGCATCCTTCCCGCATGTGTATGCCACCCTATTCAGCGGGTTCTATCTGGCGCTGGTGCTGATGCTTGTTGCGCTTATCATCCGCGGCCTCGGGTTCGAATTCCGCAGCAAAGTGGAAAACAAGACCTGGCGCTCCTTCTGGGACTGGGCTATCTTCACCGGCAGCCTGCTCCCGGCGCTTCTGTGGGGCGTGGCAGTAGGCAACCTCATGCGCGGCTTCGCCATCGAAGCGGACATGAACTACTACGGCGGTCTCTTCCCGCTGCTTAATCCCTACTCGATCCTCGGCGGGCTGGTCTTTGTGGCGCTCTTCACCATGCATGGTGCCAACTTCCTGAAGCTCAAGGCTCCTGAAGTGATTGCCAAGCGTGCGGATAAGGTTGGTTTTGTGGCCTGGATCGTTGCTACTGTGCTGACCGTGGCCTTCGTTGTCTGGACGTTCTTTGCCACCGACATCCTGACGAAATCTGGTGTCAATGGCCTCATCCCGGCTGCCCTGGCGGCAGTGGCCCTGCTGGCCACCGGTTTCCTGGGCAAGGCTGGCAAGGAACGCTGGGCCTTTGTCACTGGCTCCCTGACAGTTGTCTTCGCCACCATCATGGTCTTTGCGGGCCTCTATCCCCGCATCCTCATCTCCAGCCTCAACCCGGACTGGAGCCTGACCATCGCCAATGCATCCTCCTCTCCGTATACCCTCAAGATCATGACCATCGTGGTCTGCATCTTCCTGCCCTTCGTGCTGGCTTACCTGATCTGGACCTTCTGGATCTTCCGCAAGCGTGTAAGCATGGAGAAGAAAGACCTGGTTTACTAGGATCGATCCGTTCCAAAAAAGGACGCCGTAAGGCGTCCTTTTTTGCACTTAAGGGTCAGAACGATTAAAATAGATTTGCTCGTTTGGGAGAAGGGAAGTTTCCTATTTTCAGAAAGGAAAGAGAGCATGAAAATCAATTTCAAGATGTGGGGACGGGCGCTTGCCTCGCTCGTGAAAATGGACGACAAGAAGGAATGGGACGCGCTCGACGTGGTTTCCAAATGGCTGATCGCCACCCGTTCTGCCGTGACGACCGTAACCCTGTATGCCTGCATCATTGCCGGACTTCTGGCCTGGCGCGCCGGACATTTTGCCTGGGTGCCGTTCCTCGTTGTGACCCTTGGCCTGTTCCTGGCTCACGGCACGAACAACCTGCTCAACGACTACACTGATTTCACCCGCGGCGTGGATAAGGATTACTACTTCCGCACCCAGTACGGCGTCCATCCGCTCGTGCAGGGCTTCTGGACCAAGCGCCAGCAACTGACCTGGTTCTTCGTCAGCGGCGTGCTGGCCTTCGCATCCGGTGTCTATGCCCTGTTCTATACCGATTTCTCGCCGGTCATCCTTGGCCTGTTCGCCTTTGGGGCGGTCATCCTGCTCTTCTATACCTGGCCGCTCAAATACCTCGGGCTTGGCGAACTGATGATTTTCCTCATCTGGGGGCCGGTGCTCGTGGCGGGTGTTTACCTTGTCCTGGCTCGCGGCGTCTGGACGAACGACATCTGGACGATCGCCCTGGCGGGTGT
>CAZRCR010000445.1:0-2938 GCA_964598615.1 uncultured Anaerolinea sp. | reverse complement strand
GATCTCGGTGATGGCTTCCAGATGCTGGCGGGCGAGCGCCCCGTTATCACCGATGGGTGAGATCTCTTCATCACCTCCGGAGACGTCCACAGGTTCGTCGGTCTCCTCGGCGTCCTCTTCTTCAGTGTCTTCCTCGTCTTCCACGGCTTCGTCGGTTTCTTCGTAATCTTCTTCTGTGTAGGATTCTTCATCGTACTCTTCCGTGGCCCACTCATCCACGGCGGCACAACCGATGAGCGATGTGCCCAGAAGCAGGAGTAACACAATGGCGAACAGGCGGGTCAGTTTCATGGCGGTATCCTCTCTCTATGGTCTGGTCTCAAATTGCAGCGGGCAGCCACCGCCGCACTCGGCCAACAGGAGACACCCGTTGCACTTCTCCGGCAGGCCCTGGCGTTCGCGCAGCCGCACCGCAAGTTCATGGTTCCAGATGCTTTCCCATTCATCGGAAAGCAAGTTGCCGAGTTGGTGATAATAGGATTGGCAGGGAAGAACACCGCCGTCGGGCTCCACGCACATGTTGTAGAGTGCGGCTGTGCAACCTTTCACGCCCAGATCCATTTGCACAGGGTCGAAATTGCAGTATTGTGTGGGGGTGTACCAGATAAGTTTTTGCCCGTTCGTTTCCGTCTTTTGGCGGGCTACCTTCAATAGATGGGCAAGTTCGTCTTCTTTCAAGCCGGTTCCCACGGTTGTGCCGCGTCCCGAATAAATGAGCGCGTTCAACCCTATGGTGGGGATGCCCAGTTCGGCCAGGAAATCCAGCGTGGACGGGATGGTGGCAACGTTCGTCCGCAGCATGGTGGTGTTGGTCATTACGTAGAGCGGACTGACCAACACGTTGCGGATGCCCTGCACCGTTTGTCGGAAGGCACCCTTTG
Organism: uncultured Anaerolinea sp.; assembly: GCA_964598615.1. Classification (GTDB taxonomy): domain Bacteria; phylum Chloroflexota; class Anaerolineae; order Anaerolineales; family Villigracilaceae; genus UBA877. Next base: position 2,057 of record CAZRCR010000445.1, on the reverse strand, counting down.
AGCGCACCATTTCGTCATGGACCTCGGGCCTGCTCGACTCCAGCGTGATTTGGACGTGGTCCAGGCCGGTTTCGACCAGCCGTGCCACGAAGCGTTCATCTGACAGGCGGCGGGCATTGGTGTTGAGACCGGTGATCTGTCCGTTCTGCTCGGCATGGGCCACCAGTTCGGGCAGGTCTTCCCGCAGGGTCGGTTCCCCGCCGGTAAAGATGATATGCGGGATGCCGAGGCCCCAGGCTTTGTCGAGGATCTTTTTCCAATCATCTGTGGTCAACTCTTTTGCCTGCTGGGCAGGTGTGTGAGGGGCCACATTGTAGCAGTGGGCGCAGTCGTTGTTACAGCGATAGGTCAGCGCCAGGTCGAGCCGGTACGGAGCAGTGGGACGCGCTGAGAATGGCGCGACCGTATCCAGGTCCAGTTCGTGGATCGGGCAAGCCCCGTCCGGGCGGACAAGTTCTGCCAGTTGGGCGTTGATGGTTTGGAGGTCTGCCAGCGCCTGCGGTTTTTGGACGCGGTATTTCTTCTGGATGGTGCGCACGGCGGAGGCCTCATCCACCTTTTCGAGCGCCAGCCAAGCCATCAGTGCCGCGGTGGGGTTGAGGTGCATGACCCGGTTGGCGTTGACGATAAGCGTGCCGTGCCCGTCCGGGTCCAGCCGAAGGTGGACGCGGGATTTCTCATCCGTGCCATCGACGCGGTAATGGTACAGCCCGGAGGATGGACCATCGACTGCAGGCCGTTTCTTTATCGAACGCAATGTATCCCAAATACCAGTCACTGGCGGCTCTCGATCAACGATTCGTGACTATCTCCCGCCACCCGCACAGGCGCAGGCACAACCGGCGCAGGCACAGGCGCAGGCGCAGGAGTGACCGCCGCCGCCCTTGTAACCGCCGGAACTGCTGCTCTTGGGCATCGGGTTGGTGTGGTTGGTCACGCCGGAAGTGAAAGTGCGCACATCTCCCAGCACTTTGCTGGAGAAGCCCTGCACGCTGTTGACCACGGATGCGGCAAAGGCTGCACCCGGCACGCTGACGCGCCCGCCGCCGCTGGAGACGTGCGGCTGTCCGCCCACCACCGATCCGCCCGAAGCGGGCCGGAAGGTCGGGTCGTAGCGGTGCCACCAGATTGGCACGTAGACCGGGCCGGTGAATGTACGCTGGGTGCGCTGTTCATAGTCTTTGTCGAGCATGGTCCATTCCAGGGCCTCGTCGTACATCTGGCTCTTGACCTCGGGCGTGTTGGCGGCTTCGATCTGCTGCCAGGCGCGCTCCATGATGGCCTTGTAGTATTCAGCTGTTTCCTTGCGGCTGAAGCCTTTCAGTTTGTCCGAAACGGTTTGCACCAGTTTGACAGTCAGGGTCTGCAGCGACTTGCGCCGGCCGGACAGGTTGGGGTCGGCGAAGGCGGAGATGAACTGAACTTCGTACTCGTGCAGCCCTTCGGGCAATGGGGATGCCGGGGTAATCGTCAGTGGGTCGCGGGACATGACCGTGGCGGCGTTCTTCTTGACCACGCCGAACAGGATCATGGTCATCACCTTGTCCAAGGGTTGTTCGAGCAGGATGGCGGCTTCCACAGCGGTCAGACCGCGCTTGATGCCATGTCCCTCGATGGAGATCTTGGGCGGCAGATACTGCATCTTGCGTTTGCGTTCGTTGATCACGCCCAGGATGGGAGCGCCGAAGAAGATGCTGCCGAAGCAGCACATAAAGCCGATCCCCATGATGTTATCCAAATTGAAGTTGAACGATGGAGAAGAGCCTCCATCCCCGCCGCCGACATAAACCGTTTGCTCCGAGACAGCATCTGCCGGGACGTAACTGCGCGGGAAGGACAACCCGAAGATATATTCGCTGTGACCGTTGGCACCGGGGCAGGCCCAGGTGTAGGTGATGCGGTTTTCCTGGTCGTAGGCTGCCACCGGAGCGGGGTCACATGGCCAGTTGTTGCTGGGGGTGTGATAGCGCGGCTCGGCTGGCAGAACGCCGGGCGGCAGGTGGAAGGAGACTGTTACGTTGGTGCTGCCATACACGTAGGATGACCCGAACCAAGTG
>CAZRCR010000444.1:0-2939 GCA_964598615.1 uncultured Anaerolinea sp. | reverse complement strand
CTGCTCGAAAAATACTGGTTCGACATGTTCAAGTACCAGTGGGGCGGCCCCGGCCTGCACGACCTGATGAAGGAGCTGCGCGCCATTCTCGACGAGTACGACGGCGACCGCATGCTGGTCGGCGAGGACGACAACATCGACTACATGGGCAACGGGAACGATGAATTGCAACTGGTTTTCAACTTCCCGCTCATGCGCACCGAACACCTGACCCCCGACTGGGTCCGCAAAAACCAAGCCGAGCGTCTGCCCCGGCTGGACGCGCTCCCCACCCGCGGCTGGGGCTGCAACACCCTGGGCAACCACGACTGCTCGCGCCTCCGCACCCGCTACGGGGATCGGGTCCACGATGAGCAGATGGCGCGCCTGCACCTGGCGCTCATCCTGACACTGCGCGGCACGCCCTTCCTGTACAACGGCGAAGAGATCGGCATGACCGACCTGATCATCACCGATCCATCCAAGTTGCGCGACACGATGGCCACCTGGTACTACGAGAGCCTGGTCAACGAACTGAAAGTGGAACCGTCTGAAGCCGCCCGCCGCGCCGGGGCCATGAGCCGCGACAAGAATCGCACGCCCACCCAGTGGCGCAACGCTCCCAACGGCGGTTTCTGCCCCGAGGGTGTGACACCCTGGTTGCCGGTCAACCCGGATTATGCCGCGGGCATTAATGTGGAGGAGCAGGAAGCCGACTCGAAATCCATGCTCCAGTTCTACCGGCGCATGCTCCGGGTCCGGCGCGAGACGCCTGCCCTCATCGCTGGCGAATACCAGCCTGTCCATGAAAAAACGAACGAATACCTGGCTTTCGTCCGCTCCACGAAGGAGCAAAAAGTGCTGGTGGTGCTGAATTTCGCCGCCAATCCCGTACGCGCCGATTTCTCCGGCCTGGCCAAGTCCGCCAGAATGATCTTCGCCAGCGACGATCGGATTGACCTTTCACCTGCCAGTGTTGAGATGGAACCATTTGGGATCCTGGTCGCAGAATTGTTGTAACGGTTTGCGAAGGAGGTGTCTATGAAACCCAGATCATCGCCCACGGGTTTCACCGGTCTCAGCCGCCGGGACTTCCTGAAATTCCTGCCCGCTGCCGCAGGCGCCGTGTTGCTCAATGGCTGCACCAACCGCGCCCCCTCCGGCACACCCCCGCCAGTCTCACCGACCGGCGAGGCAACCTCGACCCACACGGCTTCGCTCACGCCCGAGCCAAGCAGCACGTTCACTCGCACTCCCGAGCCTCCGCTTGAATACCTGCCCCCGGCAGATGGAAGCTTTTCGGTTTATAGCCTGCCTGTCGCACAGTTCGCCAACAACATGCCTTTGCTGCAAGCCTTGCAGGAACGCCGCTCCAGCCGTGAGTTCCGCACTGACGAACTACCCGTCCCCATCATCGCTTCCATCCCGTGGGCCGGGTTCGGGATCAATCGCCCGGACGGCAAGCGGACCGCGCCTTCAGCCTACAACGTTCAGGACATTGACATCTACCTTGCCACGAGCAAGGGTCTTTACCGCTATGAAGCCGGGACGCACAGCCTGATCCCGCTCCTGCCTGATGACCTGCGTCCTTACACTGGCACACAGGCCTTTGCAGCCGGTGCGCCGCTGGACCTTGTCTACGTTTCCAGCTACGACAGGATCGGTGCATCGGACGAGGAATGCACGCAGTGGTCATGGGCGCATAGCGGCTGCATCGCCCAGAACGTCTACCTGGCCTGTGCCGCCCTGGGACTGGCCACTGTCGTCCGCTCCACGCTCGATCGGACCGGTCTGTCCGTACGCATGGGACTGGCCTCCAGCCAGCACGTTACCCTGTCACAAACGATTGGTTTTCCTGCATGACCGATACCGACCAACTCGAAACGATCTGCCACCGCGCCATCACCGGCGATCTGCGCTACTACCCCCAGACAGAATATCAGGGCCGCACGCTCTATTTCTGCACCGAGTACTGCCTGCGCGCCTTTCCCGAAGACCCGGAACGTTTTTACCCGGCGCACAGTAAACGCCGCGTGGATCCAAAGACCTGTGAATTTGCCAAAAGTGAGAATGTATGACCCGGCTCGAAAAAGTCACCGCCTTCATCCTGCGCCAGCGCACCTCCAGCCCGGAGGTACTGCTCTTCGAGCATCCCAGCGCGGGCATCCAGGTCCCTGCCGGGACGGTGGAGCCGGGTGAAGACCCCGAATCCGCCGCGCTGCGGGAGGGAAGCGAAGAGTCCGGGCTGGATGGGTTGACGCTGGAGGCCCATATCACCAGCGTGGACGAACGCCCGGCCATCGGCGACCATTTCGTGGCACGCGCCACCACCGTCTATTCCCGGCCCGACACCGCCAGCTTTAACTGGGCGCACTTCCGCCCCGGGCTGACGGTGCGCCTCCTGCGCCGGGCGGACGGCTTCGCGCACGTCACCTTCGAGGAACCGAACCGCTGGCCGAACCCCGAGTTCGCCACTTACCAGATCACCGGCTGGGTGCCGGAGGACGTGCTGGTGGAAACGGCCACCCGTCACTTCTATCTGCTCTCCCATCCCGGCGATACGCCCGAACATTGGGAAGTACCCATCGACCACCACATCTTCAAACCCTTCTGGGCGCCGATCAGCAACTTGCCACAGGTCATCTCGCCACAAGCGCCGTGGCTGGAAATTCTAAACACCCATCTCAGGAATCCAAAATGACAAACCAACCCCTTCTCGGCGGCATGGAAGGCGGCGGAACGAAGTTCGTCTGCGCCGTGGGTACCGGGCCAGACGACCTCCGCGACGAGGTGCGTTTCCCCACCACCAGCCCGGACGAAACCCTGGCCCGCGCCGTGGACTTCTTCAAAAAGCACAATCCCGCCGCAATCGGTCTGGCCTCCTTCGGCCCCGTGGACCTGCACCCGGCCTCCCCCACCTACGGGCACATCACCACCACCCCCAAGCCCGGCTGGGCAGC
>CAZRCR010000443.1:0-2945 GCA_964598615.1 uncultured Anaerolinea sp. | reverse complement strand
CACTCGTTCGGCTACGGACTTGAGCGCTTTGGCCGATTCCGAAGCAGGTTTAGAAGCCACGACTGGTTCTCCGGTGTCCCCGCCGATTCTCACCGATGGTTCCATTGGTACGGCGCCCAGGAAGGGTACCTTGGCAATACGTGCCAGATCTTCGCCGCCGCCCGAACCGAAGAACTCACCGCGCATGTTCTCGATCACGCCCAGGATGGGCACTTCCAGTGTACGGAACATTTCCAGGCCGCGGCTGGCATCTTCCAGAGAAACGGCTTGCGGCAGGGTCACGATGACCACGCCGGAGAGCGGCAGGGTTTGTGCCAGAGAAAGGGGCGCATCGCCCGTGCCGGGCGGTAGGTCAATGATGAGGTAGTCCAGTTCACCCCATTCCACATCTGCCAGGAACTGGCGGATGGCGGAATTGAGCATCGGCCCGCGCCAGATGAGCGGCTGGCCGGGTTTGACCAGGAAGCCCATTGACATCATCTTCACGCCGTAAGCTTCGGCGGGGATGAGTTTATTGCCTTCCATGCCGGGGATTTCGTGTGCGCCCATCATGGTGGGAATGTTGGGACCGTAGATATCGGCATCCATCAGTCCCACGCGAGCGCCGGTTTGGGCCAGGGCTACAGCCAGATTGACGCTGACAGTGGACTTGCCCACGCCGCCTTTGCCGGATGCCACGGCGATGGCGTTTCTGACAGGGAGTTGCATCAGGCCTCGTAGGCGGCCGTCATTCGGCACACTGGCATCCATTTTGATCTTGACGGTTTTCACGCCAGGCACGGTCAACGTCGCGTCCCGGGCGGCTTTTTCAATGCTGCCTTTGAGAGGACAGGCAGGAGTGGTCAGCAGGATGGAGAATGAAACGGTATCGCCTTTGATCTCCAGGTCACGGATCATGTTCAACGTGACCAGGTCTTTATGCAGTTCAGGTTCCTGGACCTTACCTAAGGCAGCCAGGATGGCTTCTTGAGTGATCTTTTCAGACATGGTTTACCTTTACAAAATGTAGCAGGAATGGAAACTCCCCATTCCTACAAACGGGATTGATATTCTTTCACTTCGATTCTTGCAGCCTCGAACAGGAGAACAAGCTCTTCATCTGGGCCGCGGAAACGCTTCAGTGCTTGCTTTGAGCAGGCTGCGCAACCGTGTGTGGACCGGTACGAGTCTATGCCGCAGGCAGCACAGTTATTGAGCCGTGCCATCATCAGCACAAACGCCGTCTCTTCGGGGCTGTCGTTTCCGGCTTTTTGTACCGCGGCTACCAGATCCCGCCACGCCGTGCCGCGTGTCTCGCCCAGTTCGGGCAGAGCGCGCGGAGGAAAAAGCAGTTCAGCGGCAGAACCAGTCATCTGTCACTCTATTCAGCATGACCGGCGCGGGCGGCTTCTTTGGCAGCCCGGGCAGCGTTCTCGCGGGCGGCATTGACTGGGCGGATGCCGTTATAGTAGGAGGCTGGTTTGGCGAGCTTGGATTTATCGAGCAGGTTGCGTCCAAAGGATGCCATCTCATAGTTGTGATCCATCTTGATGGCGTCGAACGGGCAGTACTCAGCGCACAGGCCGCAGTTCATGCAGATGTCGGCGTCGATGTAGAACTCGGCGGGATCTGGGTAGGGGCGACCAGTGGCCGGGTCCACAGTGCGGACGATCCAGATGCATTGCGGCGGACAGACACGAGAGCAGATACCGCAGGATGTGCAACGCATAGTCTTTTCGCCGTCCGGGCTTTCATCGTAGACCAGCAGGGGCACGAAGCGAAATTCTTCTGGAACAGGCAGTTTCTCTTCCGGATACTGCACGGTGAAGATGCCGCGGGCGTCCTTGCCGGAACGGTGAGCGATGCCCTCGTCGGTTTTGTAACGTTTGCCGATCCATTTCAGGTCATCCAGGTAGGTTTCTACAAAGCGTTTCAGCGAAATGCTCAGGCCTTTGACAATTCCTTTTCCGTACATGTCACTCATCGTTTCGCCTCCTACCGGTCAACTTCGCCGAGCACAATATCAATGGAGCCAAGCACGGCCACTACATCGGCCACTTTTAGCCCGGTGCAAATGGGGCCGAAAGCAGTCAGATTGATAAAGGATGGAGCGCGTACATGGTAGCGCCACGGGGCTGGCTTGCCGTTCGAGATGATGTAGAAACCCAGCTCGCCTTTCGGACCCTCGACCCGTCCGTATGCTTCTCCTGCCGGGACGCGTACCTGATAAGCTGGCTTGACAGCCATGACTGGCCCCTCGGGCAGCTGCTTGACGGCTTGCTGGATGATGCGCAAGCTTTGGCGAATCTCATCAAAGCGGATCATCAGGCGGTCGTAGATGTCACCGTTGTAGCGGACGCAGACATCGAACTCGAAGCGATCGTAGATCGAATAAGGCTCAGCGCGGCGCACATCATAGGGGATACCGGACGCGCGCAGTAACGGCCCGGCGGCAGAGTATTTGATTGCATCTTCAGTGGTCAGCACACCCTGGCCAACCCCGCGGGCTCGGATGATCTCATTCTCACTCAGAAAACGCTCGATCTCGTCGATCTTGCGCGGCAGGCGTTCGAATGCCATATCTTTGATCTTGGTGAGTGTCCCTTCCGGCAGGTCGCGCACTACGCCGCCAAAACGGAAGTAATTGCACATCATGCGTGAGCCCGAAACGGCCTCGAAGATATCCAGGATTAGTTCGCGCTCTTCCAGTGAGTAGAGCATGGGGGTGAAGTAGGCGCCCAGATCATTGGTCAGCGCGCCAATCGCCATCAAGTGGTTGGCAATACGGGTCAGTTCCGCCATCATCACGCGCAGGTACTCGGCCCGCTCCGGCGGTTTGATGTTCATCAATTTCTCGACCGTTATCGCATAACCGAAGTTGTTGCTCATCGATGAAAGATAGTCGAGCCGATCCGTGTAGGGCATGTTCATCAGGTAAGTGTTGCGTTCACCGATCTTTTCGTGGT
>CAZRCR010000442.1:0-2958 GCA_964598615.1 uncultured Anaerolinea sp. | reverse complement strand
TATGACCGGATGCTCAGCACCAATGCGGCGGACGCAGTCCTGACTGCAAGGGCCCGTGTAGCGGTTGCCCAGGCGCGGTACGATAATGCCCGCGACGCCCTGTCCCTGCTTCAAACCGGCGACGACTCCGTGATGGTCGCTTCACCGGATGCGGGTGTTTCTCAGGCTGAGGCCGCCGTCTCCCAGGCGAGGGCGAACGCCGACCAGGCGAATGCTGCCCTCACTTTGCTCGAACTCCAACTCGAGCGTGCCTCGGTCAAAGCGCCCATCGATGGCGTTATTCTGACAAGGAACATCGAAGCAGGTGAATTGGCAGCCGCCGGTGGGACTGTCATGACCATTGGGCAGTTGGATGATATCGAACTTACTGTCTACATCCCCGAAGACCGTTACGGCCAGGTTTCCCTGGGACAGGAAGTGGAAATCGAGGTGGATTCCTTCCCCAATGAGACCTTCACCGGGACCGTGAAACGGATCGCGGACGAAGCCGAATACACACCGCGCAATGTCCAAACCGCCGACGGTCGTGCATCCACTGTCTACGCCGTGGTTATCAGCGTGCCCAACCCGGATGGACGTCTCAAGCCAGGTATGCCCGCCGATGTTACCTTTGTTTCGGAAGCCCCGTGATCGGAGACCCCGCCGCAAGGCGGGGTTTCTTTACACTGCGCTGGAATTGCTCTCTTGGTTTGGAGCCTGAGTTCCAGGGAATGGAAAACACCGTCATATCATCTGGATATGACGGTGTTTCGTGGTTTTTTAGCTGCCGCAAAGACCGGCCTATTTTTCCTCTGCATCCCCTGGGATGGTCTGCTTGGGAGCACCGCCTAACTTTGGTGCCTTTGCATTATTGCTGAGATACTGTTCCAACAGCGACGGGGCTTCGGGATGGTCCACATGCAAGGCATGGTCGTAATCCCCGGCGGGGGCGGGCGGTTCCAGCTTCATCGGCCGGCGAACGCCGAACCAGCTAAAGAAGCGGGCGATGGATACCAGAACACTGTACCGGTACTCCTGCATTTTCAGGGACTGCCATTCCACGATGGAAGCCATGGCACCCTGCACGCGAGCTTTCTCGCGCACGATGCGGTGGATTTGCACCGGTTCGCGCTGGCCGATCGGGGAGATCAGTACCAGGTTGGCAGTGATTGCAAGGACACTGAACGAAATTAGGACAACCCAGCCACCTTCTGCCCATTTCCCAACGATTTGCCCGATAAAGACCATACCGGCCAGGATGGCGGCAAACCCGGCGGCAAGTGCTCCCCAGGTGCGTTTAGAACCCTTGGGATACGTTCTCAAAATGTGACGGCGAACTGCAAAGCCCATCATCATGATCGGCATGAAAACGCCGATACCGTAATAAGGTACACCCAGGGCGGTCTTGCCGCGGATGACGAACGTGATGATGATGACCAGAACGAAGGCGATCGTCACCGAGCGGGTAAACGTGCCGCGTTTGTCGCGATAAACGATGATCTCTGGGATCTCGCCGATGGCTACATCACGCCATTCAGTGGCTTGCAGGTCCTGGAAGGCGGTCATGGATGCCGCGGCCAGCAGGCCCACGGCCAGGATCTGGTAGGCCCAGTACAGGATGTTCCCGCCGGGAATTTGATCGAAACCGATATAGGACAGATTTGCCACCAGGGACCGACCGGCTGTGCCGTCGAAAGCATTGAAGTGGATGGCAAAATAGGTCAGGAAAGCTGTAGTCAAACCGCCGTAGAACAGGAACGAGGTCTGCACCATGCGCCCGATCCCGGATTTGCCGCTGTAGAACTCCCACAACCCGTTCAATTTCGGCAGTTTCTTCTTTCCCCATTTGACGATCCCGGCGTCCTCGTGAATGACGAATTGGATGCCGTTCGACATGGCTTCCAGACCGCTCAAGGCGACCAAGCCCTTCATGGATGCTGTCAGCATATGATACATGGCTGTCCAGATGGAGGCCGGTGTTTCCACCTGCTCATAAGGCAGGGCAGGCACACCGCGTCCCTTGGCAATGAACAGGCCGATTGCCATTGTGATGGTTAGCAAAAGGAAGATGCCGAGCATGGTAAAAACCACGCGCGAAGACTCGCCCCGGCCGCGGATTGTCAACCACCAGGTAATCGTTACCAATCCGATCCCCAGTGCCACGCGAATGATCCAGGATGTGTTGTAAGAGTTGGTTAGAGAAAGCAACTGGTCCACGCCAGAAAGGCTGGAGACAACGATGGTGAAGATGTAATCCTGAAGCAATACGACGGCTACGATCAAGCTAAGCCCGGGGGCAAGGTAACGCATGGAAGCAGTGTAAGACCCACCACCTTCGTTGAAGACACCCAGGGAGTACATATACAACCCGCCAAAAACCACATTGGCGATGGCAATGAAGACAACCGCAATCCAGGCATAATTCTGTAATCCATATGGATGCAGTGCACTCATCATTTCGCCGGTGGCATAGAAGTACGATGTGAAATAGTCCACGCCAAACAGCGCCAGGGCTGCCAGAAGACCGATCTGCCCGGCGCCATGCACGTTGGCATTCTCCTGCTTCTCGACCGGGGCAGCCTTGAAAGCAAGGAAAACAATAACAATCAGTAAACCAATGGAAAAAATCATAGGGAAACCTTCTTAGTGGGAATGCTTTTCAAAAGCATTTTCAATCGTTGTCAGTTGCGTCAGCAGGTGACGGCGGGTGGAAAAACCAATACTCAAATCATGCCGAACTTTCGCCTCAGCCAACCGCATGGCCCGCACCACGAAAGCCGAGACGAACATGATGCGCCCATCCGGGATGATATCCACCGGGTAAAGGTGGAGCGCCAGGTCTTCGATCTCGAAATAGGGCAGGCTCAGGCGCAGACCCCGGTTGAGGGTTCCGGTTTCGGCGCGGGTGCGGATCTTGCGGATGATCTGGCTGGCGTAGAAACGCGCCAAGGCGCGTCCCTGGTTGACCAGTTGTCCCAG
>CAZRCR010000441.1:0-2961 GCA_964598615.1 uncultured Anaerolinea sp. | reverse complement strand
TGCATGGCGGGGCTATTATACCTTGCGCCCGTAATACAGGTGGCCGGTCACTTTCCCATCGAACTCGGCCACTTCAGGCAGGAACCCCCAGCGTTCGAAGCCGAACTTCTCCAGCAGTTTCCGGCTGCCGGTATTCCATTCCAGCAGGATGGCGATTAGCACCTTCAACCCGGTCTGCGGGCATTCTTCCAGCATGTGTGCCATCAGCGCCGAGCCGATGCCGCGTCCGTGACAGGCATAATCCACGTAATAAGAGACTTCTCCCGTACGGCGCAGGGCAGGCCGTCCCCGGTAGGGACTAAGCGACAGCCAGCCCAGTACACGCCCATCCTCTTCATACACGTAGAGCGGATATTTGTCTGCCGTGTGGGCCTGGAACCAGTCCAACCGCTGCTCTACGGTATAGGGCACTATGTCCGCAGTGGAGTTGCGGGAGGCGATGGCCTGGTTGTAAATGTCGACGATGCGGGGGAGGTCGGCAAGCGCGGCGAGGCGGACCGTCATTGCAATCCCAACGCGGCGAGAATATCCTCGCGCGTCAGCGGGCCTTCGCGCAGGATCTGCGGGTCCGGGCCGACACAGTCCACCACGGTGGATGGAACTCCGCCGGGAGTCCGGCCGCCGTCAAGGATCAGGGCGATCCGCCCGCCAAGTTGTGCCTGCACTTCCTCCGCCGTGGACGGGCTGGGCTGGCCGGAAAGGTTGGCCGAAGTGACCGCCATCGGCCCGGCCAGGCGCAGGAGCTTGCGCGCCGCGGCATGGTCGGGAATGCGCACGCCCACCGTACTGTTGGCAGAAATGACATCGGGCAGGCTGGGGTGTTTGGGAAAGACCAGCGTCAGGGGGCCGGGCCAGAAACGCGACGCCAGTTTGGCCGCTGCGGCAGGCACATCGAAAGCCACCCGCGAGAGATCGTCCACCACGCCGATCAGCACCGGGACCGCTTTGTCGAGTGGGCGGTCTTTGGCGGCAAAGATCGCCAGAATCGACAGCGGATTGAAGGCGAGCGACCCAACACCATAGACGGTATCGGTGGGGAACGCCACCAGTCCGCCATGACGCAGGATCTCGACGGCTTTCGGCATGGCTTCGGGATGATCAACAGGGAGCAGCAAGGTTTCCATCAAACTCTCACTTCCAGCAGCCGGTCATGCCCGGCTATATCCTTATGCAGGTGGATCTCGGCTTCGGAAAAGGCGTCACAGGCCAGCGACAACACCGCCGCGCCCTCGGAGGCTTCGATCTCCATCAACAGCAGTCCACCGGGGGCCAGCCGCTCCGGGGCCAGGGTGATCAACTGGCGGATGGCCGACAGCCCGTCCGCGCCGCCATCCAGGGCCAGGGTAGGTTCGCGCCCGTAGACCGGCAGCCGGTGCAGGGTGCGGGTGGGGATGTAGGGCAGGTTGGCAGCGATCAGGTTATAGCGCGACCCGTTGTCCACACAGGGAAGCAGGTCACATTGGACAAAATCAATGCGGTCCTGGACCCCATGCCGGGCGGCGTTGCGCCGGGCCACATCCAACGCGGCAGGGGAAATATCGGTGGCGGTCACGCGGACCCGGGGATCGTTGGCAGCAATAGCAACGGCGATACACCCCGAGCCGGTGCCCACATCGGCCACCTGCAATTCGCCACCGCGCAACTCTTTCAGGCGGGCGAGGGCGCTCTCCACAAGCTGTTCGGTCTCGGGACGCGGGATGAGCACATCGGGGGTCACTTCGAAGGACAGGCCGTAGAACTCCCACTCGCCGAGCACATACGGGAGGGGTTCGCCGTCTTCCAGACGCCGCACCCAGGCCTCGAGAGCCGCGGCGGGTTGCGGGTCCAGCCGGGATTCGGGATGGGCCAGCACCCACGAGCGCGGTTTGCCGGTCGCTTTGGCAAGCAGTACCTGTGCATCCAGTTCTGGCGTGTCGCCGGAAAGACGGGCAGGCAGGGCGGCAAGCAGTCCGCCGATGGTATCGATCATGAAGCCTGCGGTTTCTTGAACAGGGCCACCACGCGTCCACCCAGCCAGACGAAGAGTTCGCCCGCAGCGAGGCAGAGGGGGACGGTCAGGGTCAGGATGTACTGCGGCCACTTGGTAGGCCAGATGAGCAGGAAGGCCATGCCGACGATCATCCAGAGCACATACAGGCGCTCGCGCTTCCAGAGGGCGGAGAACCCGCCGATGGCAGCCAGGGCGATCAGCCAGTCCAGATCGAAGTAGAGTGCCTGGGCATGGTTCGGGTTCCAGGTGCGGATGTCGAAGAAGAACCACAGGATCGGCTGCCAGGTGGGATATCCGGCGCTGGCGATCTCCGGGGCAGTGGTGCTGTAGATGGTGTGGAAAAACACCGATTCCCGCAGACGGCCGAACAGGTCGGGCCACAGGTAGGGATCGGTCAACACGAAGAAGACAAGGGAGAGCGCACCCCAGGCCAGAATCTCCCAGGGGAATTTCCATTTACCGGTCTCGTCGCGCCGTTCGAAGGAGGTGATGATCCAGTCGATCAGGATGGCAATGCCGACCACGCAGTAAAGATACTTGGAGGCAGCGGTCATGCCGAGGGCAAGGGCGGAAAGCACCAGCCAGCCGTTGAAACGTTTACTGCCCTTCTTCCAACGCAGGTAAGCCAGGATCGTCACCAGGCTGGTGAAAGCCGGGAGGGATTCCAGCATGACCTGGGAAGTGTATTTGATGGTAATGGCATGAACGGCCAGGAACAGCCCGGCCAGCGGGTTGATGAGCGCCACCAGGGCAGCGGTCAGCGTACCGAGGACGGCGCTGCTGGTGCGGGCAGCCCCCAGTTGGTCCAGCGGCAGGCTCCAGTTCTGCTGTTCGGGGTCGATCAGGGATGTATCTTCCGTTCCGAGGATGCTGACGCCAAAGACGATCTTGGCCAGCGGCGGATGTTCGGGGCGGTAGTTGGCCTGCATGAACCCGGCCCAATCACCGGACTTCATCAAGGCTTTGTATTC
>CAZRCR010000440.1:0-2964 GCA_964598615.1 uncultured Anaerolinea sp. | reverse complement strand
AAGGCGACCTGGCCCGCCCCGAGCCGCCCAACCTGCCGGTGGGCATCACCTACGCCCCCCTGCTGACCTCCGAAGGCACCCTGCGCAACATCATCGTCACGGTGCGTGACATCACGAAGTTCCGAACTGCCGAAGAGATCAAGAATACCTTCGTTTCCATCGTCAGCCACGAACTCAAGACCCCGGTGGCACTCATCAAGGGTTACGTCTCTACTCTGCGTCGTGAAGACGCCACCTGGGATCGGCATATTGTCAACGACAGCCTGGCCGTCATTGAGGAGGAAGCCGATCACCTGGCATCCATGATCGAGGACCTGCTCGACGCTTCGCGACTGCAGGCCGGAGGGCTGACCACCAGTCTGGCCGACGTGAACCTGCCTGCCCTGGCCGAGCGTCTCGTTGAGCGCTTCCGGACCCAGAGCCAGCGTCACACTTTCGTAGTGGATTTCCCCCAGAAATTCCCCGTTATCCTGGCAGATGAGAACCGTCTCACCCAACTGCTCTCGAACCTGCTCTCGAACGCCATCAAGTATGCCCCTGGCGGGGAGATCCGCGTCAGCGGCGAAAGCCGCCCCGAACAGGTTATCGTTACCGTCAGCGACGAAGGCCCCGGCATCGAGCCGGGTGACATCCCATATATCTTCGACCGCTTCTACCGGTCCGACAAAGCCGTCCGCAAGACGAAAGGCGCCGGGCTGGGGCTGTACCTGTCGAAGGCCATCGTCGAAGCCCACGGCGGGCGCATCTGGGTCGACCCGCATCCGGGGTCCGGCGCCCGCATCTGTTTCTCCATCCCGCGCAAGTAGTTTCTCGCGAGGAGCATCCTGTGCGATGTAGCAATCTCAAATAGCGCTGGGATCGATACGGACGGAAGAGCATCGTTCGCGCAATGACATGAAATATTGCAGTACAATAGGCCGTCAATCGCCATTCTAAAATCTTGAATCTTCAACTGGATAGAAAATGCCCCCTCAGAAAACACAAATCTCCTGCCCGCGCTGCCGCCAACCGGTGGTAGCCCAGATCGAACAACTCTTCGATGTGACTTCCGACCCCGCTGCGAAACAGCGCATGTTGGGCGGTGTCTCCAATTACGCGGTGTGCCAGGCCTGCGGCTATAACGGGCCGCTTACCACACCCATCGTCTACCATGATGCGGACAAGGAACTCCTACTGACCTACTTCCCACCCGAACTTGGCATGGCGGTCAACGACCAGGAAAAGCTCATCGGCCCACTCATCACCCAGGTGACCAACCGCCTGCCTTCCGAAAAACGCAAGGCCTATCTCCTGCGCCCGCAGAACTTCCTGACCTACCAGAGCCTGATCGAACGCATCCTTGGTGCGGATGGTATCACGCCGGAGATGATCCAGGCCCAGCAGAAACGCGTCTCGCTGGTGGAACGGCTGCTCGGTTCCGCATCGGCAGACGTCCGGTCGCAAATGCTCAAGGACGAGGCCGCCCTCCTCGACGAGGAATTCTTCGCCCTGTTCAGCCGTCTGGCCCAGGCAGCCGTCGCCAGCGGCCAAAAGCAGTATGCCGAACAGGTGGAGGCAGTCCAGAAGCAGTTACTGGCCGAGACCGAATACGGCCGGAAGATCGCCGGGCAGGCCAACGAGGTACAAGAAGCCGTCAAGACACTGCAGGCTGCCGGGAAGGGACTGACACGCGAGAAACTGCTCGAGATCCTGGTTGATGCTCCGAACGACGACCGTTTGAGCGCCCTGGTCAGTTTCACCCGCCCCGGCCTGGACTACATGTTCTTCCAGGCGCTCACCGAGCGCATCGAGAAGGGCAAACCCGAGAAACGGCAAAAGCTGGAAACCTTGCGCGAGAAACTGCTGGATATCACCCGCCGCATCGACCAGCGCGCCGAGGCGGAGTTCAAACACGCCAGCGAACTGCTGGAGACCCTGCTCACCGCGGAGAACGTCCAGCAGGCCACCATCGAGCATATCGAAGAGATCAACGATACATTCGTGCAGGTGCTGAACCGCGCCCTGCAGGAAGCCAACCAGAAGAACGATACCGTACGGATGCCGAAATTGCAGGAGGTTGTGGCGGTACTGCAACAGGCCAGCGGACAGCCGCCGGAACTGGAACTGCTCGAGATCCTGCTCGACGCCCCGGACGAAACAGCCCTAAACCAGCTCATCGAGGAACACGCCGCCGAGATCACGCCCGAGTTCAGCGGCATCATTGCCAACATACTCAACCGCAGCGAGGAACAGGCCGGGGAAAAACCGCAGGGCGAGGAAGCGGCGATGATTGAGAAGCTTCAAGTTGTTTACCGGGCGATCCTGAAGTTCACGATGAAGAAGAACATGAAATAAGTTCAAGGACAAGTCTGAAACTTATCCTACGACTGCAAGAAAACGAAACTGCTGGCCGAGTTGCCAGCAGTTTTATTTCCGAGCAAAATTCATTATGGAGACTACTCATCCAGCGGCGGATTTTCCAGTTTGATACCATGTCCTCGCACAGTGATGATATAAGGATGGGTATTGTCGAGTTCGGCAATGCGGTCTCGTAAGCGGCGCAGGAGCGCATCCAGCGCCTGGTCTGAGACACCCACGGCTTCTTCCTCACCCCAGGCCTTCGCCACCAGCGTCTGCCGATCCATAACTTGTCCCTGGTTCTCACAGAGCACCTGCAACACATGGAATTGCAACGCTGAAAGTGGCGGGTCGATAGGCTGCTCGTTCACCCACACCTGGCGCGAACGCTCCTCCAACCGCAGGCGGCCGGGGTGCTCCATGTAATCGCTCAGGGGCATGGTCGCATCCGAGGTAAGAAAGATGAACTCCTGCGCCAGAGCGATTTGCACCAGGTCGCCGTCCTGCAGAGGCACCGCGCCCAAAACCGGTGCGCCGTTGCGATGTGTGCCATTCTTGCTACCCAGGTCCTCCAGCGTCACGCCAAGCGGGCCAGGCGTGATCCGGGCATGGAAACGCGAAACCATC
>CAZRCR010000439.1:0-2969 GCA_964598615.1 uncultured Anaerolinea sp. | reverse complement strand
ACCCCCGGTTACACCGACTTCGTGGGCGAGGTCATCTCCGCCCTGCGCGTGGCCGATGGCGCCGTCATCCTGGTGGATTCGGTCTCCGGTCTTGAAGTTGGCACCGAGATCGCCTGGAACCACTGCGATACCTTCAAACTGCCGCGTTTCGTGGTCGTCAACAAAATGGACCGTGACAATGCCGACTACAAAAAGGCCATTGCCTCGGTGCAGGAGTTTTCCCCCGTGCGTCTCATCCTGGCGCAGATCCCGTGGGGCGAAAAAGCCGCTTTCAAGGGCGTGATCGACCTGCTGACGATGAAAGCCTACGCCAACGAGGGAAAAACGGCTGAAGAGATCCCCGCAGACCTGAAAGCGGCCGCCGAAGAAGCCCGCGCCAAGCTCATCGAAGCCGCTGCTGAAGGCGACGATGCCCTGATGGAAAAATACTTCGAGAACGGCACCCTGACGGATGACGAACTTGCCAAAGGCATGAAGGCCATTGTCCGCACGGGCGCCTATATCCCGGTTTTCCTGACAGCCGGTTCGCATGAAAAGGCTGTTCTGCCCCTGCTGAATGCCGTGATCGACCTGTTCCCGTCTCCCAAAGATGCCCAGGTTGCTGTGGCGCAGGGCAAGGATGGCGAGGAAAAACTTGTTTGCGCCGACAGCGCTCCGTTGGCCCTTTATGTTTGGAAAACCACCGCCGACCCGTTCGTTGGTAAACTGACCTATTTCCGCATCTACTCCGGATCCCTGCAAGCGGATGCCCGCATCTGGAACCAGGTTAAAGGTGTGGAAGAACGCATGGCTTCCCTGGCCGTGATCCGCGGCAAGGAAAGCATCCCGCAGAAGTCTCTCCATGCGGGCGATATTGGCATCGTTGCTAAACTGTCGGCCACCACCACCGGCGATACCCTGGGCGACAAGACCCATCCCGTTACCCTGCCCAAACCGCAATACCCGAATGCCCTTTACCGCGTGGCCATCAACCCCAAGACCCAGGCTGATGCCGCCAAGATTTCGCCCACGCTCACCCGCCTGTGCGAAGAAGATATGACCCTTTCCTGGTACAACGAACCGGCCACCTCGCAGACCATCTTGCAGGGTATGGGCGACCAGCACATCGACGTGGCCATCCACCGCGCCGAAGGTAAACTCCAGGTTGGCCTGACAATCATCGAACCGAAGGTTCCGTACCGCGAAGGCATCACCAAGAAGGGCGACGCCATGTACCGTCACAAGAAACAGACGGGCGGTTCGGGTCAGTTCGGCGAAGTTTGGCTTCGGATCGAACACCTGCCGGATGCTGACTTTGAGTTCACCGATGAACTGGTGGGTATGAACCTTTCGAAATCCTACCTGTCTCCCATTGAAAAAGGCATCCGTGCCACATTGCAGACGGGTGTTATCGCCGGCTTCCCGATGAGTAACGTAAAGGTCATCGTTTACGACGGCAAGGAACACCCCGTGGACTCCAAACCGGTGGCCTTTGAAATCGCCGGACGCGAAGCCTTCAAGCTGGCTGTGGCCGAAGCTGGCCCCGTGCTCTTCGAGCCGATCATGAACGTGCGCGTCACCGTCCCCGATTCATACATGGGCGACATCATGGGCGATATGAACACCCGCCGCGGCCGCGTGCAGGGTACCGAGTCTGAGCGCGGACGTACCGTCATCGTGGCGCACGTGCCGCTGGCCGAAATGCTGCGCTACACCACCCACCTGCGCTCCATGACCGGTGGACGCGGCGTCTTCTCGATGGACTTCGACCACTACGAGACCGTCCCGGCGCATATTGCCGGTGCGATCATCGAAGCCCACAAGAAAGAGATCGCCGAGAAGAAGGAAGAGTAATTCCGCTGGAACAAATTCGGGCGGCAGTCGAAAAACTGCCGCCTGTTTTTTTATTGCATCCTTGACATCTTCCTTCAAACCTGATAATATTTATCATAATTATGAAACAAATTCGGACGAACTCACCGTTTACTTGCATGTGTCTGGGGCGGGGCTTCTAGCCACCGTCTCTGGCAGCGACTGGGTCGTTCCCCAAGCCAACAGGCCAAAGACGGAAGGCAGGACCCCGCGAGCAGAATTGGTTCGCAGACGCCCGGCGCCGTCTTTTTGTTTACCTGTTGGCATTTATTTTTTAACCTTACTGGAGATTACAAAATGAAAATCGCTTCCAATGTTACTGAACTGATCGGGAACACCCCACTCGTCCGTTTGAACCGCATCGCTGCAGGTGCCAAAGCCGAGATCGCTGCCAAGCTGGAATTCTACAACCCCGGCCACAGCGTCAAGGATCGCATCGGTGCGGCCATGATCGCTGCTGCCGAGAAGTCCGGCGACCTGAAGCCGGGGCGCGTCATCGTTGAACCGACCAGCGGCAACACCGGCATTGCCCTGGCGATGGTCGCGGCCGCCAAAGGATACAAGGTCATCCTGACCATGCCCGAGACGATGAGCAAGGAACGCCGCATGTTGTTGCGCGCCTATGGAGCCGAACTCCTCCTGACCCCCGGCCCGGACGGCATGGGCGGGGCCATCCGCAAGGCCGAAGAACTGGTCGCGTCCGACCCTGAAAAGTATTTAATGCCCCAGCAGTTCAAGAACGCCGCCAACCCGGAGATCCACCGCAAGACCACTGCCGAGGAGATCTGGCGCGACACTGACGGTAAAGTGGACTTCCTCGTGGCGGGCGTGGGCACTGGCGGGACAATCACCGGTGTTGGGGAAGTGCTCAAGAGCCGCAAGCCGTCCTTCAAGGTGGTGGCCGTGGAACCGGACGCCTCGCCTGTCCTTTCGGGCGGCCCGAAAGGACCGCACAAGATCCAGGGCATCGGCGCCGGGTTCGTCCCGGCAGTGTTGAATACCGGTATCTACGACGAGATCGTCCGTGTTACCGATGACAATGCTCTCGAGACCGCCCGCCGTATGGCGCGGGAAGAAGGCTTGCTGGTGGGCATCTCCTCCGGTGCGGCGACCTGGGC
>CAZRCR010000438.1:0-2976 GCA_964598615.1 uncultured Anaerolinea sp. | reverse complement strand
CAATTCCCACGCCTGACTTGACAGCATGACCTGTTTCCCATATAATCCCGCCTGCCTTCCTCGCTAGCTCAACGGCAGAGCGGGCGGCTGTTAACCGCTAGGTTCGAGGTTCAAATCCTCGGCGAGGAGCTAAATTTACCGGTTTTTATGGATTGACCCTGCGCCAGCGGGTAGCTGACGCAGGGCAGGTGTCCCGGTCGCCGGATCCGGGACCATAGGATTGTAGCACAGGAGAATTTTATGGCTGCGCTTCCGACGTTTATCTCGACAACAGAAGCCGCACACCAACTGGGGGTGAGTGAGGCTCGCATACGCCGCTTGATTAATCAAGGCACGATTAAAGCTGCCACTGTCAGTGGAGAAACTGTCGTCAGTGAGGCTAGTGTCCGCGAATTCACACCCAAAGAACAACTCCCTGAATATAGAAAACATGCGCATCTGAAAGGTACGCCTATCTGGATAAGTGAAGCAGAGCGCATCTATAAAGTAGCTAACCCAACGATTGTTCATTGGGTTGCAAAAGGAATTATTAAACGGTTAGGGACAGATAAAAATCGCGTTTTGATTGATCAGGCTGATATGGCTTACTGTGCTGAGATTTACCATTCAAATAAAGGCCAAGGAAAACGTATCTTTAATCCCGATGGTACTCCTTATGTACCACGTTCCGAAAAAACACTTTTAGCCTAAAAATCACCCGCCTTTCGGCGGGTGATTTTTACATTCGGGGAATCTTCATGCTATTTTTACAGGATTCAAAACCCCATTTTATTTGAATTAGGGCACAATCTTTCATGATGAGGTCCACCGCATAACTGGCATTCCATCGGCGGAAGATTGGTCGTGTTCTGGTCAACTGCGAATCTGGTTATTATCTCCCCTATCACACGATAGAAGAACCGAAAGATATTAATATAAGCGGGGCGAATAAACAAAGGCAACCTAAAGGCAAACGAATAGGTTGCATCAAGTCGATCCAATATGCCATCAATCCAATCAGGATTACCCATGTAAAAAGTATAGCACCAATGAAGAAAGACTCAATATATTGTTGCTCATATCTCTAAAAGTGTTGACAACCTTTAGAGTTAATGCTACACTGACTCGGTTGTACCTTTCCAATCCCCAACAATGACGCCCTGAGGCGCTGGTAGCACCCCAGGGCGCGGTGCTGGTGCGGTCACACCAGCGAGGGAATTGTAGCATATTCCCCGCTGATCGCCAGCGGGGAATTTTGTTTCCAAACAGGAGGCAACTACAATGTCACATTTCATCGGTTACTCAAAGCTCGAAGATCTGGCGGAGATCGTCTCCATCCTAGAGCCAGTCTTCGCCAACTTGGTCTCTGAATCGGACCAAGGCGAGCACTTGCGCCACGAGAGGGCCATCGTTCAAGTAGCGCAACCCCAGGGAGATTCAGTTCACTACGTTCGTATCCAGGTTGCCGCAATGGATTGGATGGGCGACCAACCTTTCAACTCCGATCATAAACAACGCGTGGAGCGTGCCCAGCAGGCGTGGGAAGTTGTTCGCACCTGGCTAAAGGCGCATGGCTTCATCGTCCGCGAAGCAACCGTCGCATACCCCCATAACTACAAGATGCTGCAAGGCAAAGCCGATTTCCTGGGATATGAAAAAGAGCGCGGCTATTTCCTGGTAGAGGAGGCGCAGAATGAAACTCCTGCGTGACATCCCCTTCTCTGAACTCATCAGCTACTTTTGGTTCCTCCTAACCGGTCTCCGGTCCTTCGAACACAGGCATGGGATGGACATCTACGTGGTGGTGGAACGATGACACTCGCTACCGGATTCGGCTTCCGGCAATTACCCCGCAAAACATCCAGTTCCCTGCGCTGGAAATGCGTATTCGACCCTTCCGAAGACGGAACATTCCGCGGGAACATCTTCACCCTGGCAATGGTCCAGGCCGGAGGCTTCGAGGAAGGGACCGAATTCTTGAATGTCCGCACCGGTGAACGCCGGGTGTGGAAGGGACAGAGATTGATCCCAGCAAAACAGGATTCGGCATGAATACCACACCCCCTACCCGCCCCCGCCCCGAAGACTTTCCTCCGCCGTCTCTGGACGGTCCGGTGGTTCCTCTGGAGATCCTGCCGCAATACCTGGCATTACACGGGTACGAGACAGTTGAAATGACCCGCAGCGGCGTGTTGGTCGTCCGCCGCATTCCATCGGGCAGCAGCCTGCATCTAGCCGAAGCAGCTGAAGCGGCTTCTTCGAGCTAAGAATTCCCAATGACCCCTACTACTATCTCCGGCGCCATCTGGCGCCAGCCATCCTACCAGGGTTTCCCTGGCACCACTCCGGCCAAGACCATCATCCCCAATGGCGTTGGCCAACCAATCCCGATGAGGTATCAAGCAAGGAGTTTCTCATGACCATGAATAAAAGCGGTTTGCTGGTCTTGATCGCGTTCCTGGCGATCGTTGGCCTGGCGGGATTTCTCATGGCAAACACCGATCCGGTCGGAGCCGCAATCACCCAGACACAGATCGGGGTAGCAGCGGCGCCTGTTGCAGCATCGGTCAGTAGCGGACAGGACCTGCTTATCCAAGTATTTGTCATAGCCGCATCCATTGTTGGCTTTTTCGGCCTGGGCGCGTTTGTTTATAAAAAGATCAAAAGCCAACGCTCCTCGTCAAAGCGTTGGGCAGCCGGACCGAACGCAAATTTTGCTCTCGTACAGCCGGTTAAACGACCGTCGCTTGTGGAACTACTGACCCTTCTGCTCTCCCGCCAACTAATCGGTGATCGCCAACCGCAGATGCGTACAATGCCAGATGAGCGACGGAAAGCAGAGTTTTAGCCATGAAAACAACCATAAAGAACATCGGTCTTGCCTTGCTGGCACTCGCGGTTGTGATCGTGATGATCATCTTGCTTATCCGCCAATCAGATGCCACGTTCAGCACGAAACAGAACGTGGGCGACGTGGCAGTGGAGTATTTGAACGGG
>CAZRCR010000437.1:0-2981 GCA_964598615.1 uncultured Anaerolinea sp. | reverse complement strand
ACAGAAGCAATTGCTCACCATCGCCCGCGCCATCCTCTCCGACCCGCAGATCCTGATCCTGGACGAGGCCACCAGTTCGGTGGACACCCACACTGAGATCCTGATCCAGAAGGCCATGAGTGAGTTGATGATGGGCCGCACCAGTTTCATCATCGCCCATCGTCTCTCCACCATCCGCGACGCGGACTGGATTCTGGTTATGAAAGACGGCGATATCGTGGAGCAGGGGAAGCACGAAAAACTACTCTCAAAGAAAGGCTTCTACGCCGAGCTGTACAACAGCCAGTTCGAACAGGCGGAAGCGATCTAAACCAAAAACCGGAGGCCGCAAGGTCTCCGGTTTTGATTTAAGAGCAGGGGAGATCATTTCGCCAGTGTGGCCGCGATGACCGTATCATAATGCGCTGTGGACTGGAATCCCTTCACCGCCAGCCGCTTGCGCAGTTCCGGTGCGATACTGCCCAACTTCAAAGCAGACAGCACCTCGGCGTAATCCGCAGGATCGCAGACGAGGGTCACCCGCTCGTGGTTCTTCGCCGCGGCCCGGATCAGGGTCACGCCGCCGATGTCGATGTTCTCGATGATGTCCGCATAGGTCACATCCGGTTTGGCAATCGTCTGCTCAAAAGGATACAGGTTGACTGCCACCAGATCGATGTAATCCCAGCCCAGATCGAGGAGTTGACGGTGGTCTGCTTCGGTGGGACGCGCCAGCAGTCCGCCATGAACAGCCGGGTGGAGGGTCTTGACCCGCCCGCCGAGGATCTCCGGCGACTTGGTATAGTCCGCCACTTCGGTGACCGGGAGACCGTTCTCGCGCAGCAGTTTCGCCGTCCCGCCGGAAGCGAGCAATTCCCAGCCGAGATCGGCCAGGCCGCGGGCAAAGTTAACGATCCCGGTTTTATCGTGAACAGAAAGAATAGCTTTAGGCATTTGAAACTCCTGAAAAGAATTAAACACAAAGGTCACAAAGGTTCACAAAGGATTTCCTTTGTGTTACTTTGTGCCCTTCGTGTTTAGAATGTTTTTGATCGTATTCACAAGCAACTTATGCTCCATCGCATGGACGCGTCTCTCGAACTGCTCCAGCGTCTCTCCCGTTTGGAAAAGGATTTCTTCCTTCCCCAGCACCGGCCCGACATCGACCCCTTCGTCCGGGACGAGGTGCACCATCACGCCGCTGCGGTCGATCTCGCCGCGCTGCCATGCTTCGTATGCACGCTCGATGGCGTGCGTACCGGGGAAAGTACCAGGTAAGGCAGGGTGCAGGTTGATCACCCGCTTCGGGAAACGGTCGAGGAAAGCAGAAGCCAGGATCCTCATCCAGCCTGCCAGCACGATCCAATCCGGCTGGTAGGACTCGACTTCGTCCGCCAGACGCGCGTCGTAGGCGCGCCGGTCTTCGTCTTTGATTTTCTCCACCACCACCGCAGGGACATCCGCCAGCCGCGCCCGTTCCAGCCCGTAGGCGTCCGCCTTGTTTGAGATGACAGCCGCCACCATAACAGGCAGGTCACCCGCGGCGCAGGCGTCCAAAATGGCTTGCAGGTTGGAACCAGTGCCAGAAATCAAGACTACGAGTTTCGGAAAGTTCGAGTGGGTCATATAAAGCGGTAATTGTTATTCGGTATTGGTAATTCGTAACTCGCGGCCGGAAACGAATACCGGTTCACGAATTACGAATAACAGCTAATGGTGGAACAACCGCACACCCGAAAACACCATCGCCATGCCGTATTCGTCACAGGCCTGGATGACCACATCGTCGCGGTTGGAGCCGCCGGGCTGTAACACGTACTGCACGCCGCTCTGGGCAGCACGGTCGATGGAATCACGGAACGGGAAGAAAGCGTCCGAGCCAAGCACCACGCCGGTCAGACCGTCCAACCAGGCGCGCTTTTCGTCTGAGGTGAGTTGCGCCGGGATTTCAGTGAACACATCGCCCCAGGCAGCTTTCTCAGCCGCAGTCACATCGGGTTGGAGGAACTGGTCGGTGGCATTGTCTTTGTCGGGACGTTTGACCCCGTCCCGGAATGGGAGCGCTAACACGCGCGGGTGCTGGCGCAGCCGCCAGAGGTCCGCTTTCGTACCGGCCAGGCGTGTGCAGTGGATCCGGGACTGCTGTCCCGCCCCCACGCCGATGACCTGTCCATCCGCCGCATAACAGACCGAGTTCGATTGGGTGTACTTGAGCGTGATCCAGGCCACCATCATGTCGCACAGTGCAGACTCAGACAGGTCTTTTTTCTGCGTGACCACGTTCTTGAAATCATCGCGCGTCACCGGACGGTCATTGCGACGCTGCTCGAAGGTGATCCCGAACACATCCCGGCGTTCCAGTTCGGCCGGCTCGTAAGCCGGGTCGATCTGCAAGACGACGTACTTGCCATTCTTCTTCTTGCGAAGAAGTTCGAGCGCAGCCGGTTCGTAGGCCGGGGCAATGACACCGTCCGATACTTCGCGGGCCAGCATTTTGGCTGTGGGCACATCGACCGTGTCCGAAAGCGCCACCCAGTCGCCGAAGGACGACATCCGGTCGACGCCGCGGGCACGGGCGTAGGCTTCGGCCAGGGGTGAAAGTTCCCGTCCGGCCACGGCGTAGATCTCTTTCAGGGTATCGGTCAACGGCACCGCAGCCACCGCTACTCCGGAGGGACTGACGTGCTTGAACGAGGCCGCCGCCGGGAAACCCAGCGCTGCTTTGAGTTCGCGCACCAACTGCCAGGCGTTGAGCGCGTCCAGCAGGTTGATGTAACCGGGAGCGCTGTTGAGCACTTCCAGCGGCAGGTCGCCGCCACTCATGAAAACCCGCGCCGGGGTCTGGTGCGGGTTACAACCATAACGAAGTGTGATCTCTTTCGCCATCAATAACTCCTACTTGAATATGACTTTGCGGCTGCCAGCCGCCAGTTCGCCGATCACCCAGGTCTCCTCGGGGATGGACTTCTGGAACGTGGACACGTACTTCTTCTCCACGACCA
>CAZRCR010000436.1:0-2994 GCA_964598615.1 uncultured Anaerolinea sp. | reverse complement strand
TCAAGGTCTACGCTGGCAAGATCCCCACCATCGAACCCCCCATCGGAGAGCAGACCGAACTCCTGACCCTGCCCCAGGGGGCCGACCAGATCTGCGCCCGCCCCGACCTCCGCGGCCTGCCGGATGGCAAGAAGAGCCGCGGCCTGATGGTGTGGGCCAA
This sequence comes from uncultured Anaerolinea sp., assembly GCA_964598615.1. Lineage (GTDB taxonomy): Bacteria > Chloroflexota > Anaerolineae > Anaerolineales > Villigracilaceae > UBA877. The sequence continues at coordinate 2,834 of CAZRCR010000436.1, read as the reverse complement.
CGGTGATTACCCGAAGGATGCCCGCCGCGCCCGCTCCTACGGAGCCGTGGGTATCGGCCTGTGCCGCACCGAGCACATGTTCTTCGAGACCGAGCGCCTGCCCATCGTCCAGCGCATGATCCTGGCTGAGACCATCGAAGAGCGCACCAAGGCCCTCGACGAACTCCTGCCCTCCCAGCGCAAGGACTTCGACGGCCTGTTCGAAGCGATGAACGGTTACCCGGTCATCATCCGCCTGATCGACCCGCCCCTGCATGAGTTCATGCCCGACGAAGAAAAGCTCTTCGAAGAAGTCGTGACCATGCGCGCCCTCAAGCAGACCGACGGCCTGGCCGCCAAGGAAAAACTGCTGAATTCCATCAAGGGCCTGCACGAGTCCAACCCGATGATGGGTCTGCGCGGTGTGCGCCTGAGCATCTACATGCCGCAGATCGTCGAAATGCAGGTGCGCGCCATCTTCGAAGCCGCCGCCGACTGCACCCTGCGCGGCATCGTCGTCAAGCCCGAGATCATGATCCCGCTGACCGGCACCGTGGCCGAACTGGAATGGATCCAGCCCCGCCTTGAGCGCATCGGCAAGACCGTCATGGCCGAGAAGAAGGTCAACTTCTCCTACAAGTTTGGCACGATGATTGAGATCCCCCGTGCGGCCGTTACCGCCGCGGAACTCGCCAAACTGGCCGAATTCTTCTCCTTCGGTACCAACGACCTGACCCAGATGACCTTCGGTTACTCGCGTGACGACGCCGAGCGCAACTTCCTCGTCCAGTACGTGGCCGAGGGTATCCTGCCCAAGAACCCGTTCCAGACCCTGGACCGCGGCGGCGTGGGCAAGCTCATGCAGTTGGCGATCAACGATGGCCGCGGCACCCGCCCGGACCTCGAGGTCGGTATCTGTGGCGAACATGGCGGCGACCCCGACTCGATCGAGTGGTGCCACATGATCGGCAACAACTACGTCTCCTGCTCGCCCTTCCGCGTGCCGATCGCCCGCCTGGCGGCGGCGCACTGGGCGCTGAAGTACAGCGGCAAGAAGATCGCTGAAGATAAATAAATTAATTCCAACCCGTAGGGGCACGATATATCGTGCCCCTACTTTTTTTATGTTACCTTTCACCCCCTTCACCGCTCCCGAACACCAGGATTTCACTCTACAAGGTGGACGTCCTGCCGCGCTGCTGATCCACGGCTATCCCGGCACGCCGATGGAAGTCCATCCCCTGGCAGACGCGTTACACGAACGCGGCTGGACCTGCCGCGGCATCCTGCTCCCCGGCTTTGGCACCCAACTGGAAACCCTCCCGCAGCGGACCTGGACCGAGTGGCGCGACGCCGCCATCGAGGCGCTCACCACCCTGAAACGCGACCATTCGCCCGTTCTGCTGGTTGGACATTCGATGGGCGGAGCCGTAGCCCTGGCTGCCGCGGAGCGTATCCCGGTGGATGGACTGGTCTTGCTGGCCCCTTACTGGCGCAGCCGCGGCATCCTGTGGGCAATGCTCCCGGTCCTGAAACGCCTGATCCCCGGCGTGAGGCCGTTCAAGATCATGAAGACCGAAATGGACGACCTGCGCCTGCGCGTGGAAATGCAGAAGTTCCTGCCCGAGCTCGACCTCGATGACCCGCAGACCCAGCAAACCCTGCGCGACTTTGTTGTGCCGGTAGGGATGTTCGACGAACTGCGCAAGGTCGGGCTGGCAGGCTACCGCGCCGCGGCGAAGATGACCTGTCCCACGCTGGTCATGCAGGGCACGGACGATACCACCGTCCACCCGGGGGATACGCGGCGGCTGGTGAAGCGGTTGGCGGGAGCGGTGACCCGCTTCGAGGTCCCTGGCGGGCACGAGTTGGTCTTTTCCAATTCGGCGGTCTTCCCGCAGGTACGGGATGCCGTCCTCAGGTTCGCAGACATGGTTTGCAGGTCTGGTTGAAGATCCGCTTTTCTATATTATTTCGAGGGGATTGAGATCGTTGCGATGATGGGAAGGTGATCTGTTCCACCGGCGGCGGGCAAAGTTCTGGCGCTGGTGGCGATCAGGTCGGGGGAATGGAAGATGTGGTCGATCCGCCATAAGGGACCGGTTTCCAGTTGCAGGGAGGTCAGGGTGTAAGGATGGGCGGGGAACGTAAATCCGAATCCCCAGCCCGATTCGTAAAAGGCATTTGCCAGGTAGCGATCGACTGCATGGTAGGCATCTGACTGGTCCGTTGCATTGAAATCGCCAGCCACGATGAGCGGACCTTCCGTCTGGGCGATGGCACCTGCCAGCGCATCGAACTGGGCATCGAATTGTGTGGAGGAAATGTAGAATGGCGGGATCGGGTGGACGTTCCAGACGGCGACCGGCCCGGCAGGTGTCTCGACGATCACTTTTTCCACCCGTCCCTGCTCATACGAAACCTGGGCTTGTTCCAGCGCGAAGCGGCTGAAAATGGCCTGCGCATATTCGAGAGGGGTGATATCGACATAAAGTTCGGGGTAAAGGTCGTCGAAGCCGTGGAAGGATTCGTCCACCAGGGCAGGTGAGTACTCCTGGATCAACAGGATATCCGGTTCTTGCTGGCGGACGATCTCCACGATGCCTGTGATGTCATCGATGGCATGCAGGTTGAAACTCATGACGGTAAAGGAAAAGTCATCTGGTGCAGCGGTTACCTGCTGGTTGGGCAGGAACAGCGCTACAAATGTAACACCGATCAGCAAGGATGCACTTGCCAGTACAAGGGCGAGCCATTTGCGCCGCGCCAGGACGGCGACCAGCAGAAGCGGCAGGGAGAGGACCAGCAGCCAGGGTGTTACGAACGAGGCGATGCGGACGATTTTGACGGCATCC
>CAZRCR010000435.1:0-3014 GCA_964598615.1 uncultured Anaerolinea sp. | reverse complement strand
TTCAATATATTTCAAGATAGCCCGGGCTGAGCAGTGCGAGAATCTTGATTTGCACCAAGCGGTCAACAAATCTTTATACGACTGGAAGTAGTATTTCTTACTCCCACCGTACTTCAGATAATCGGCCGCGATGTATTGCAACTTATCACATAGGGGATGAGGTGCTTCGCCGCTAGTTCGCCCACCTGACTTTTCCGTACAGGGGATAATCGTCCGGGCAAACTCCTTCGGGATCACATGCGCAGCCTGGAAATTACCATCGCCATCGATCACAATCTCAATGTGTGCCTTTTGGGTGGTATGGCAGATGGGCAGCAACGGGACTTCATCCCCTGGCGGCTCGGCCCCTACCATCGACTGGCAGTTGTTGTAGGTCTCATACAGCTTTTGAATCCAGCTCATTTCAGGCCTCCATCCCCTCACGATAGCCTTCCAACAGACCTTCTTCGGCCGTCCCACTGGTGACTGGCGGGTTGGGCGCCATGGACCGCACCAGTTTCGCCAGCCTGGGATCGCAGGCTGCCGGTGGGATAAAGCTCACCACGCCGTCCTCCAGCTTTGGCCGCCAGAAGCGGGCGCGGAACTGGTTGCCTTCCGTATGCTCGGGATAGTCGAACCCGTGGAACATCAGGTCAAAAGCCAGCTCGCCGTAGGTATCGTAGAACCCGGGCCCTTCCCCGAACCGGCACGGCTCCACATACCCCTGGCATTCCCGGGTTCCCAGGAAGATGTCCTGCCGGCCGCCGCGCTCGATCATGCGTTTTGCCACGAAATAATGCTTGTTCTCGTTGCGGTCCTGGACCAGGTCCGGGCGGCGCAGGTTCCACGTGAAGTGGGCCTGCACCTGGTATTCCACCTCCCACAGGTAGGTATAGATGGCCAGCGAATTTCCGCCCCCATAATCGAGCGGCTTGGCGCTGCGGGTTTGGGTACGGATCGGCTTCATCACCCGCATCTTGTCGATGACCCACACAATCGTAGGTTTCCAATAGACCGAGCTCAGGATGCCCTTGAGCGCCTCATAGGTAGGGATATGGTAGGAGCATTTCTCCCCGCCGATCTTCGTCAAAGGATCGGTGAAAAGAGCGAATTTTCCAAAGACCTTGAATTCGACAATATTCTCCATAGGAACTCCTTACTGTCCTTCCGTTGAAAATTTCGGCTAAATCGGGAATTCTCTGGTAACCTCAGGGGATGAGCCCTGAGATGAACATAACGAGCGAACGAATTGATGATTTTCCGCTTTTGCTGGAAGTAATGCAGCGGCTGGGACTGCCAGGGATCATGGATGCCCACATGCGCCGGCATGGCTTGCAGCAAGGCTTGAGTTGGGGCTGGATAGCGACGATTTGGCTGGCGCATATCCTGACCGAAAGTAACCATCGAAAGCTGCCGGTGCAGGCCTGGGTGAGGCAGGCGAAAGCGACGATAGAGCGCATCACGGGCATGCAGGTGCAGGAATTGGACTTTAGCGATGACCGGCTGACGCTGCTGCTGAGGCGGCTGAGCCGGGCCGAGACTTGGCAGGCCATCGAAACGGAACTGGGGCGTAACATCTTGCGCGTGTACGAGCTGAAACCGGAACGGGTGCGGCTGGATGCAACCACGATATCGGGCTATCATGTCAGCGAGGAAGGTAGCCTGTTTCAGTATGGGCATAGCAAAGATGACCCGAGCCTGGCGCAGGTGAAGCTGATGATGGCGGCGCTGGATCCGTTGGGACTGCCATTGGTGACGCAGGTGGTGGCAGGAAACCAGGCCGATGACCCGTTGTACATTCCGGCGGTGGATCGGGTGCTCAAGATCATCGAAGCGGTGGGGTTGCTGTTTGTGGGCGACTGTAAGATGAGCGCATTGGCAACCCGCCGGCACATTCATCAGCTTGAGCACACTTATCTGTGCCCGCTGGCGATGACCGGGGGTACGGCGGATGAGATGCCCAGGTGGATCCAGGCGGCCAATGCTGGACAGTACCGCCTGGAGCCAATCTACCGAGAGAATGCGCAGGGTGAAGTCAAGCTGATCGCCGAAGGATATGAGTTCACCCGGCTGGTAGGCGCCGAAGTCGACGACAAATGGCAGGAATGGGCTGAACGAGTGCTGATCGTGCGCTCGGAAAGCTACCGCAGAGCCATGCGGGAGGGTCTGGAAGGTCGCCTGCAACGGGCGGAGCAGGGCTTGCTGGCTTTGACCCCGGCGCCAGGACGGGGCAGACGCCAGATACAAGACGAAGCCGCATTGGTGACGGCAGCCGAAGCCGTTCTGAAGGCGCATGACGTCCAAGGATTGCTGAGCTATGCCTTTGAGCGGGACGAGAAAAGCCACTTCAAATACTTGGGACGTGGCCGAGGGGGACCAGAGCGACCAAAGCAAGAGATTGTAACCGTTCGCTACCAGATCACCGCCGTTACTCGCCAGACCGAAGCCATCACCGCCCTCCAAACGACTTTTGGTTGGCGGGCGTATGTCACCGACGCCCCGGTCGAGTGCTTGACCTTGGAGCAAGCCGTGTTGATCTATCGAGATGAATGGCTGATCGAACATGGTTTTCATCGCCTGAAGGGCGTGCCGCTTTCGCTCAATCCACTCTTCGTCAGACGCGACGATCAGGTGGCCGGACTCACCAACCTGCTGACCCTGGCAGTCCGCTTCCTGACCCTGATCGAGTTCGTTGTGCGCCGCAAGCTCAAACAAAACCAGGAAAAGTTAGTCGGTCTGCTCGAAAACAACCCCAAAAAGGGCATCGATAATCCTACGGCGGAGCGTTTGTTGAAGATGTTTGACAATATTACCCTGACTGTCGTCCAACTACCGGGCCAAACCATTCGGCACCTCCCCGCTTTGACGCCTGTGCAAATTCGCATCCTGGAGTTGCTTGGCCTATCAGCCGATGTCTATGCCCGGCTGACCAGTAATTGAGAGAAGTCAATAATTTTTCAGCGAATGGACAGGATTCATTCAATACCTTCGCCAATTAGGCGGTAGAAACAGTGGGTTGGCTGGCATGAATCCGG
>CAZRCR010000434.1:0-3023 GCA_964598615.1 uncultured Anaerolinea sp. | reverse complement strand
ACGGTTCTTTTTATGGGCGGTTGCATTCATGCTAGTGTGACAGCCCTGGGAAGTGCCCTTTCCGGAATTCAATCCGGCATTCAGGACAGCCCTTCCGTGATCTTATCTGTGGTTATTTTGTCAATGCTATCGGCCATGCCAGACGCGAGCATGGAAACAAAGCTTTATACAGCATTGGCTGCGATCATGATCACCAGCCTGTTGACCGGTGCGGTTTGCCTGTTATTGGGAAAATTCAAATTGGGCGGGCTGGTCAGTTACATTCCTTATCCGGTGGTGGGCGGTTTCCTGGCAGGGACCGGTGTGCTTTTGGTATTGGGCGCGCTCAAGCTGATGGTTGGGAAAAGCGTTTCGTTGTTCGATATGAGACCGCTTTTCCAGTCAGACACCTGGCTGCAATGGGTTGTGGGTGTTGTTTTTGCAATCATTCTCTTTGTTCTGGTAAAAAAGGTTAGCCACTACTTGGTATTGCCTGGCGTGCTGGTTGCTTCCATCGCACTCTTTTACCTGGTTCTGGCTGCCAGCGGGACCTCGGTTGCGGAGGCTGCCAGCCTGGGCTGGCTGGTGCGTGGCGCGCCTCAGGGAGGCGCTTTATTCCACTTTTGGAACCCAAGTGGGTTTGCCCATGTGGACTGGGGCATCCTGCTTGGTCAAACCGGCAGTTTGCTGGCATGTGTTGTGGTCAGTCTGATTTCTTTGTTGCTCAATACGACTGCTCTTGAACTTTCAACGGGGCAGGAAATCGACTTGAATACCGAGTTGAAGGTTAACGGTCTGGCCAACCTGATTGCGGGTATGGGGGGGAGCGTGATTGGTTATACCGCGCTGGGGAACACCGCACTGGCATACCGGATGGGGGCGCGCTCGCGCCTGAACGGCATCATTGTCGCGATTGTTATCGCTTTGATTCTGGTGTTTGGCGGTGGCCTTCTGGGATATTTCCCTAACCTGGTTCTGGGCGGGTTGCTGTTCTTTATGGGGATAGATTTCCTGTATTCCTGGCTGTACCAGACCTGGTTCAATATGTCGCGCTCGGATTACGCGATTTTGATCTTGATTGCCATCCTTATCAACGTTTTGGGTTTCCTGCCAGGCGTCGGGATTGGCCTGGCCATGGCTGTGATCCTGTTCGTCCTCCAGTACAGCCGGACGCGCGCCATCCGTCATATCCTGTCGGGGGTCAGTTACCAGAGCAGCGTGGAGCGCACCAACCTGGGCGCCGATCTGCTGCGCCGTTATGGGGATTGGTTGTATATCCTGGAATTGCAGGGCTTTATTTTCTTCGGGACCGCCAACCAGGTATTGGGGCAGATCCGTGCCCGGCTGGATAGTTCCGCCGGCAAATCGCCGCGTTTCATTATTCTGGATTTTCGATTGGTTTCCGGCGTGGATTCCTCGGCAGCGTTCAGTTTTGCAAAGATAAAGCGGATTGCGCAGGAACGAGGGATCGTCCTTGTGCTGACCCATGCATCGCCCAACATCCAGAAACAACTCAAGAAGGATCTGCCTCCGGATAAATTCAATTATTTCCCCGATCTGGATCATGGCATCGAATGGTGCGAAGAAGAAATGATCACCAATTTTGAGAGTACAGGGATGCGGGTTCACACCGGTCTGCTTTTCCAGCAACTTGCCAAAACGCTCTCGGATGAGCAGGTGCTTGTCCTGAAACAATACTTGGTACCACGCGAGTTCCAGGCAGGGGAGCGGATTCTTTCCCAGGGTGATCGGCAAAACGGGCTGTATATGATCGAAAAGGGACAAGTGATCATCCAGATCGAATGCGAGGATGGCACTCTCCTGCGTTTGCGCACATTGGGCTCGGGAGCATTTTTTGGCGAAATGGGATTGTATTCGGGGGAGCCGGTTAGCGCGGATGTCATTGCCCAACAAGCAACCAGTTTGCATGTACTGACTGCCGATGATCTGGGAAGGCTGGAAAAAGCGGACCCCGTGGTTGCCGCGGCATTTCATCGCTTTGTGATCGCATACATGAGCGACCGTCTGGCGAAATATACGGCTACAGTCCAAGCACTGCGCTGATCGGAATTTTGATTCTGCCATAGGCTACTTGACTTGGGCATCGAAAAAGCCGATAATCGGACTGGTAATGACCACTTCGAGATCGGATGGGAATATGCCGAAAACAATCGATCCCAATGCCTACGTACCGCGCTACTACCAGTTGGCGAATATCCTGCGGGAGCACATCACGGAGGGGAAGTACGCCACCAATCAGCCGATCCCCTCGGAGCGCCAACTCGAGGAACTCTACTCGGTCAGTCGTCCCACCATCCGACAGGCCATTGACTTGCTCATCCGACAGGGTTTTCTCTATCGTGAGCACGGACGCGGTACCTTTGTCTCACCGCAGAAACTGCAGAAGGGGATTTCCGAGCTGACCAGTTTCAGCGAGGATATGAAGCAACGCGGACTGAAGCCGGGGCAGAAGATTTTAGAGATCGGCTATGTTGCGCCGCCCGAAAAAGTGCGCACACACCTGGAACTCCCGGCTGGCTGTGATCAGGTCCTGCGTATCGAACGACTGCGCCTGGGGGACGATGTACCGATGGGTTTGCAAACTTCCTATTACAATCTGCCAGAGGGGATGACTATCACCCGTGAGGACCTGGAAGCGAATGGCTCGGTCTATGCCATTCTGCAGGAGAAATTCCACATCATTCCCACCGAAGCGGATGAGACCCTCGAAGTGACCGTTGCCACGCCACAGGAAGCCGCGTTGTTGCAGGTCGCGCCGGGCAGCCCGCTGTTGCTGAGTGAGCGGACGATGTATTCCCAGTCCCGGCGGGTGATTGAGTTTGTCAAGATCCTGTATCGCGGCGACCGGTATCGGTATTATGCCAAATTGACACGCTAGCTTCCTTGACTTTAAACTTTCCCCGTGCTAATATGGCAATGGTAATGTGGTCATTACCAGTTGGATAACCCAATGAGTACACTCGACGAGAAAGAGATCCACCAGATCGTGCAAAAGGTTGTCGCCCAATCGCTTGGACTGAACA
>CAZRCR010000433.1:0-3030 GCA_964598615.1 uncultured Anaerolinea sp. | reverse complement strand
TGGATTTACATCAATCCTGTTAGATATGGACTGGCCTCTGCCGCGTGCGGCATCCAATACCGCCATGCGATCGGGCATGCTTGCTACCCTGATTGTGGTTGCGATTATCTACATCATTTCTATGAGCCGCCAGTTTCGCAATTTCAGTCTATATGTGAAATTGCTGCTCGCCTTCACTCTGATAGCAATCCTACCTGGTACAACACTAGGCATCATCAGCGCAAACACACTAAATAAAACACTGAGTGAACAAGGCAATCGCAATCTCACTAACGCCGCTGCCCAAACGGCGACCAATCTTGATGCATTCATTTCCTCCGGCCTTACCAACATTCGCGCGGAGGCAAGTTATCCCGTTTTTGGCGAATATCTCGAGCTTCAAACAATCGGGGCAAGTGACGATATGGATGCAGAAGAAGAAACATATTCGATCCTGTCGTCCTTAAGCCATAAAGACCCTGTTTTTATTCTCTCCTATGCTCTGCTTTCATCAACGGGGAAAAATATCCTTGATACCACCCCGGAGAACATGGGGAATACAGAGTATTACTACAAGTATTTTTCGGGTGCCATGCAAAGCGGCCTGCCTTATGTAAGTTCGATCATCATTCCAGGGTCAGACAACATCCCATCCATTTACTTCAGCAGCCCGGTCAGGAATACCCAAGGCGAAATCGTCGGCGTCTTACGAGTACGCTACAATGCTGCCATTCTCCAAGAAATCGTTGGCCGACAAAATAATCTGATTGGAGACAAGTCCTTTGCCCTCCTAGCAGATGAAAATTATATCCTGCTGGCAAACGGACAGGATCCATTCAAGGTGCTGTTATCTCTGGTTCCTCTGGATGCAACCACTCTTTTGAATCTTCAGCACGACCGGCTGCTTCCTTATACGATCACAAATACCGTAACCGAATTTGAACTTCTCATTCCCGGGCTCGAAGAAAACTTGCGAGCTGGTAATTCGCATTTCACTCTTGTTACAACGCAGTTTGGTATTAAAGACGAAACGGGCCAGGCCGCGGCTAGTGTTACCATGACCACCAAACCTTGGACCGTTATCTTTATCCAGCCACAATCAGAGTTCCTCAGCCCCATTCGCACCCAAATTCGAAATATTGTCTACACTATCATCGCCGCCATTGTTGTAGCAACCTTGCTTGGTTTAGGAATAACCCAGTTAATCACAACTCCTGTGGAACGCTTGACAAAAATCGCATCACAAGTCGAGCAAGGTGATTTGACTGCCCTGGCAACCGTTCACAGTAACGATGAAATTGGAACACTGGCAGCCGCCTTCAATAGTATGACAGCACGATTGCGTGACCTGGTAACGGGTCTCGAACAGCGCGTTGCCGAACGTACCAGCGCCCTGGAGCGTCGCGCCCAGCAAATCCAGGCCGCGGCGGATGTGGGAAGCGTGGCTGTTCGCTTACGCGACATCGAAGTACTCCTGCCACAATCCACTCACCTGATCAGCCTGCGATTTGGGTTCTACCATGTCGGCATCTTCCTGCTAGATGAAAATAGCGAATATGCAGTGCTCTATGCCGCAAATAGCGAAGGAGGCCAACGCATGTTGGCCCGCAAACACAAACTCCCGGTCGGTAAAGTAGGTATTGTAGGGTATGTAACCGCCACCGGACAACCTCGTATTGCATTGGATGTGGGTCGTGACGCTGTCTTCTTTGACAATCCCGATCTACCCGAGACGCGCTCCGAACTGGCCATTCCTCTCTCCGTCGGCGGAAGAATTCTGGGAGCATTGGATGTGCAAAGCAAGGAAGCATCCGCCTTCAACGAAGAAGATATCACCACACTGACGGTATTGGCAGATCAAATCTCGATTGCAATCGAGAATGCTAATCTCTTTTCCGAAACCCAGAAAGCGGCAGATGCTGCCCGCCGTGCTTATGGCGAACTCAGTCTGCGAGATTGGCAACGGCTTCTACAAGAAAATCGGGCAGAAATTGGTTATGCAAGTTTGCAAGAAAATGAAGTGTTTCCAGTAGCGGGCAATACAGACATTGAAATTAAGAAAGCCATTAAAACCGGACAGGCTACTATCAGCAATGACGGAACTACACTTCACGTTCCGATCACCATTCGCGGCAACAGTATAGGCATCATTCGTATGGATAAGCCTGTAGATGCAGGCAAATGGCAGCCCGATGATGTTAATATCGCGAGTTCGCTGGCCGAACAGCTCAGCACCGCGCTTGAAAGCGCCAGGTTGTATGGAGATGCCAGTCGCCGGGCTACTCGCGAGCGTTTGTTAAGCGAGATCTCGGCCAAAATTGGAGCCACAATCCGCATGGACACCATTCTTGAAACTGCCGTCGCCGAAGTCAGCCAAGCTTTCTCGGACAGCGAGATTGTCCTGCAAATCAGCAACTTTGATACGGAAGAAAAACGCCATGAATAACCCGCCTCTCCCATCTTGGGAACAATCCCCCAATCCTGCGCAAGAAATATTCTCCCTGGAAGGTTGGCTGGAAAATTTCCTGCGGGTCGTAATGCGCGCCTCGCTGATTGTAGGATTAGCGCTTGTAGCTGTTACGCCACTAGCTGTGAATTCCATACCACTTTTGATTCTGTACGGCATCATGTACATAATCATTTTGGTGATAAATTTTACGCATCTTGCATACCGAGTCCGAGCTGGGATTTTTGTATTGATGTTCTATTTACTGGGCATTTCCGGGTTAGTGGAAAATGGAACTCGTGGAGATGCCCGTCTGTTCTTTGCCATATTCATTATTCTTGCAGCCATGTTCTTCGGATACAAGGCAACCAAATATGCCATTGGACTGACAGTTGTAGCAGGTGCTGTAGCTGGAAGCCTTATTTTGACTGGCATGGTCCCCATCATCAACAGCGATATTCCCACTGGTGATATTGGTACTTGGGTCGTAGCCTTCGCTGAAATCCCGCTGATGGCATTGGTTGTCACCTATGGTATCCGCCTCTTGTTCCAGGAATTTACAAAAGCCCAAGCCAGGGCTACAGAAACTGTAACTCTACTCTCTG
>CAZRCR010000432.1:0-3031 GCA_964598615.1 uncultured Anaerolinea sp. | reverse complement strand
GGTCAGGGTGTTGAACGTGAAGACGATTCCAAAGGCAGTGAAAAAACAGGTGGGCAGGAATAGCCAGCCGCGCCAAGTCCATTCATGCGGCGCGAAATATTGAATGAAAAAGAAAATGGCAGTCAGCGTCAGGAAAATAATGGCTGGCTCGGAATGCTCCATCCAATCCGGGAAAAAGCTCAACCCCGAAACCAGCAGGCTGAGCACGATGAACCCGATCCCGACCCACAGGAAGTTCTTTTTGTTTTCCATAGTGTCGAAAAATTATACCCGATAACCAACAGGGGAATATTCCCGCTTGTCGAGAGGGGCAACGTTTGTTTTATTCCATCGCAATGTAAAGTAAACTTGACATAATGTTATGTTTATGATACTATTTGTTTACCAATGGTTACATTCAAAAGGAGAAAAATCATGTCGTACCAAGAAAAGAAGAACATCGTTAATATCGCGGCCATGGGCCTGCTCCTGGCAGCATATAGCCTGTATGCCTTGGGCCGGTATCGTTCTGGCGCAATTCCCGCGGATGATCTCGGAGCCTGGGCGGGGATGATGCTGATTTTTATTGGCATCGGGATTGTTGCTACCATCATCATTCAGATCGCCTTCCATGTCTCGTTTTCGGTTTCCATTGCTGTGAAAAAGAAATTGCAGGATGAGAACTGCGAAGAGAACGAGATCGAAAAAACGATTCACACGGAGATGGCGGAAGATGAAATGGAAAAGCTGATTGAGCTGAAGGCGGCGCGGGCTGGCTATATTTTTGCCGGATGTGGATTTGCTGCCGGGTTGGTGCTGCTGGTCTTGGAAATCCCGCCCGTTGTGATGCTGAATACCCTGTTCCTTGCCATCAGCGGCGCGTCGCTTGTCGAGGGGTTTGCCCGCCTGTACTTTTACAGGAAAGGACTGGCGCATGGCTAAAAAATTCGAAATATCGAACAATATCCGCAAACTGCGTTTTTTTGCCAGCGAGATGACCCAGCAGGAACTGGCTGAAAAGGCGGGTGTTTCCAGGCAGACCATCATAGCCATTGAGGCCGGTAAATACTCGCCATCGTTGGAACTGGCTTTTCGAATTGCCGATGCCTTTGGTGTCAAGATCGACGAAGTTTTCGAATGTCATGTGCTGGAATGATCGATGGAAACACTGCGAAAATAGAATTGCCCGGGAAGTTTCTTCCCGGGCAATTTTGTTTGCATGGACGGATTTATGCACCCATGACAGGCCGGAACTTATATCCGTAGACCAACATGCCGCGCTCGTCGCCGTCGTTGCGCAGGCGGCGGGTGACCATTTCCACGGCCATGCCGATCTCAGGTTTGCCATCGCCCAGGTCGGTCAGTTGGGCGGTCACCAGCGGGCCTTCTTCCAGTTTGACCAGCGCCACCGTGTAAGGTGCGGTCTCGTCGAAACCGGTTGGGGCTTCGTAGATGGTCGTGAACGAATAGACCTCGCCCTGTCCGCTGAAGGCGAACGGGGTGCTTGTCTCGCCGCCGCATTTCGGGCAGATGTCGCGCGGCGGGAAGGATTTCTCCCCGCACTTGGTGCAGGTGGTGCCGATCAGGTTGTAACGCTGTTCTTTCAAACGCCAATGGCGGGCAATTTCCATAAGTACCTCCAGAGAGTAGATAATAGAGAACGGAGAACAGGGGAAAGTGGAGGAGCGGACTGCTCTCTACTCTCCGTTCTCTGCTCTCTCTAAAATATGCGTGACCGCGACCGACGCCGGGCCAGCCAGCGACTGGATCATGGCAACTTTTGCGCCCTCGATCTGGTTCGTCCCGGCCTGACCGCGTAACTGGGCCGCGGCTTCGACAGCCTGGTACACGCCGGTCGCGCCGACCGGGTTGCCGCGTGCTTTCAGTCCGCCCAGGGTGGCGCAGGGGATCTGACCGGTGCGGGCGATGGACCCGTCCGCAGCCAGTTTCCAGCCCGTGCCGCGTTTGGCGAACCCGGCGGCTTCCAATGAAAGAGCGGCATAGATCGAGAAGGCGTCGAAATACTCGAAAAGATCGACCTGTTCCCGTTTGAGACCGGCTTTGGACAGGCACGCTTCGGCAGACTTTTTTGCTGCGGAAAATTCCAGCGGGTCGGGGCGGTCATGCAATCCCAGCGTGTCGCTGACGGACGCAGAAGCGGCGATACGTACCAGCAGGTGTGGGAAATCCTTCGGCAGCAGGTCGCGGCGGGTCAGCACCAGCGCGGCGGCGCCGTCCGCATCGGGGGCGATGTCGAACTGGTTGAGCGGCTCGCAGACCATCTCGGCTTTCTGGTAGGCTTCGAGTGCCACGGCTTTGCGATACATGGCGTTCTTGTTCCCGACCCCGTTGGCGTGCCCCGTCAGCGGGAAGCCCGCCAGCCCGTCGGCAGGGACGTTGAACTCGTGCATATAGCGGCGGGCGAGCAGGGCGGCCTGGGCGGCGGGCGTCAGCCCGTGGACGGCTTCGTACTCGCTGTCGGCCTGGGTTGATGTGGCCGTTTCCAGGTCCGGGCCGATCACATCGGTGCATTTTTCCACACCGACGACGAGTGCCACGTCCACCAGACCGCTCTGGATGGCGAGATAGGCCTGGCGCAGGGCCGCGCCGCCGGACGCTCCGCCTGCTTCGAAGGTGGCGGCCTCGATGCCGGTCAGACCGGCATAGTCTGCCAACAGCGCACCCATGTGCGCCTGCCGGGACAGGTTGGCGGCCAGCGTGTTGGCGGCGTAAAGCGCCTGCGGTTTCAGCCCGCCTGAGTCTTTGAGTGCGGCCCGGATGGCTTGCACGGCCAGCGAGCGCAGGGACACATCCCAGTGCTCCCCGACCGGCGTTTGTCCGATTCCAGCAATGACAACATCAGTCATACATACAATCCTCCGGTGGTCGAGTAGCCCCGTAGGGGCGTATCGAGACCACGTGATGTCATTTTCTTTTGTTTCTAAAATCTTTCTTTGCCAGTTCCGGCAATGAATCGTGGTTTCCTTGTATCAAGGCTTCTCTTTTGGCCCTGCTCCAGTTTTGAATTTGCTTTTCTCTGGTATAGGCTTCA